>JAKZXM010000255.1:0-2804 GCA_047514975.1 Rhodospirillales bacterium | reverse complement strand
GTACTACGCTTGCGCTGCCGCGCGGCCGGCGATCCGGCCGAACACCGAGCCCGACATCAGGCCCGATCCGCCCGGGGAGTTGAAGTAGAACAACCCGCCCACCAATTCGCCCGCCGCGTATAGGCCCGGGATCGGCTCCAGGTCGGTGTCCAGCACCTGGGCGTCGGCGTCGATGCGAAGGCCGCCGAAGGTGAACGTGATCCCGCAGGTGACCCCATAGGCCTCGAACGGCGCATCATCGATGGTGTTCGCCCAGTTGGTCTTGGGGACCGCGAGGCCGGGCGTGCCGCGCCCATCCTTGATGTTCGGGTTGAATGGGACGTCCGTCAGCACGGCTGCGTTGTATTCGGCGATGGTCGCGAGGAAGGCTTGGGCGTCGACGCCTTCCAGCTTGCCCGCGAGCTCTTCGATGGTGTCGGCCTCGACCTTGGTCACCTCGCGGATGCGGTATTCGTCGCGCAGAAGCGGAATCACCTTGGAATCGAACACCTGCCACGCGAACTGGGCGGGCTGGGCGAGGATCACGCGCCCGTACTTGGCGTAAGTGTAGTTGCGGAAGTCCGCGCCCTCGTCGACGAAGCGCTGACCATCCGCGTTGACCACGATGCCAAGGGTGTAGCTGTGCTTCTGGAAGCCGTCGCCGACGGCCAAGTCGCCGAACTCGGGCGCGTTGCGGTCCCACCCGACGGCGTGGCATCCGGACCAGTTGCCGTAGGGCGCGGCGCCGATATCGAGCGCCATGCGGATGCCGTCACCGGTGTTGAAGCGCGTGCCGCGGACCTTGGCAAGCTCCCAGCCGGGCCCGAGATAGCGGGTGCGCCATTCGGGATTGGCTTCGAAGCCGCCGCAGGCCAGCACGACCGATTTCGCCTTCACCCGGCGCATCTCGCCCCGGTGCTTGACGTTGACGCCGACGACCTTGAAATCGTCGTAGAGAAGCGAGACGGCGCTGGCGCCGTAGAGGACCTCGATGCCCTCGCGCGCCGCGGCCCCCATCAGCGCCTCGATCAGCCCCGGCCCGCCGCCCGCCGACTCGACCGTGAGCCCACCGTAGAACGTGAACCGGCCGTCGATCTTGTAGGCCTGGCGGCCGTAAATGGGGACGAAGCGCACGCCTTGGTCGCGCATCCACAGCATGGTCTCGCGGCTTTGGCGCACCAGGATCTCGACCAGGTCGGCGTCGCAGCGGTACTGGGTGACGCGGAACATGTCGTCGAAGTACGCATCGGCGGTGTAGGTGCCGAAGTCCGAGATCGCGATCTCTTCTTCCGACAGGTCCGGCATGTATGCGCGAAGGTCGTCGAGACCGTCGTAGACGCAGCGGATGGCGCCGGCGGTGAACCGCGTGTTGCCACCCATCTCGGCTTGCGGCGCGCGCTCGAGGACGACGACGCTGGCACCCCCCTCACGGGCCGCAAGGGCCGCGCAAAGGGCGGCGTTGCCGGCCCCGATCACCGCTACGTCGCAGGCTATGTCCGCCATGGCCCGTTCCCCGGCTTGATGATTTCCCGGATGCGCGTTGATCCGCGTCGGGCGCCTCTGTATACCAATTCGCCCCTCATCTCCATATCGCGAGCCCCGCGGGCGGGGGCGCTCGGGCCATGAACTCAGCGGAAGTCATCACCGAATATCTCTCGGCGGCCGGCATCGGCCACGTCTTCGGCTATCCCGGCGATCCCAACGTCGAGTTCCTGGAGGTCGCCCGCAAGCGGGGGCTCGACTTCGTGCTGGCCCGGCGCGAAGGGACCGCCGGGCTGATGGCGGAAGCGTACGGCCAGCTCACCGGGCGGCCGGGCGTGTGTCTGTCGACCCTTGGGCCGGGGTCTTCGAACCTGGTGAACGCGGTCGCCAACGCCTTTCTCGACCGCGCGCCCATGCTGGCGCTTTCCGGCCAGATCGAGGGCCGGCGCGAGGCCACGTTCACCCACCAGGTGCTCGACCACAACCGTCTGTTTTCGCCGATCACGAAATGGACCGCGGCGGTCCGTCCCGACAACGTGGGCGCGGTCGTGCGGAGGGCGCTCAGGACCGCACTCGCCGAGAGGCCCGGTCCGGTGCACCTGACGGTGCCCGCCGACGTGGTCGGCGCCGAGGCCGTGGATTGCGAAATCCGCCTGCCGCCCATGGAGCCCGTGTTCGGGGCGGCCCAGGTCTTTGCCGCCCCGGGGGCTCTCGCCGATCCCGTGAAACGGCTCAAGCGCGCGCGGAAGCCCGTGATCGTCGCCGGGATCTCGGCGGTGCGCGCGGGCGCGACCGATGCGCTCGCGGCCCTGGCCGCCGACGCGGGCATCCCCGTCGTGGTCGCGCCCATGGCCAAGGGGGTTATCCCTGAGGATCACGCGTACTACGCGGGCACCCTGGACATGGCGTGCGGCGCCTACGTCTGGGATTTCCTGAAGGGTTGCGATCTGATCCTTTGCGTCGGCTTCGATGCGGTCGAGCTCATCAAGCCGTGGACCCCGACGGCACCGGTGATCCACGTGGATTCGACCCCCAACACCGATCAGGTCTATGCGGCCGAGATCGAGGTGGTGGGATCGATCCCGCAAATCCTGGAGGAGTTTCGCCAATCCGCGAACGGGCGGCCAAAGTGGTCGCGCGCGCGTATCAAGGCGCACCGTGAAGGGCTGCGGAAACTCTATTACGCGGGCCGGGTGGCGGGCGCCTTGAACCCCACCGACGTGATCGACGCCGTCCGCGCAGCCATGCCCGCCGAGGCCGTGGTCACGGCGGACGTGGGCTCGCACAAGCTTCTGGTGGGGCAGGGCTGGACCACGTACGGCCCGCGGACGGTGCTGATGACC
>JAKZXM010000254.1:0-4574 GCA_047514975.1 Rhodospirillales bacterium | reverse complement strand
ATTTACCGGGATTTCGGAGTGAACCCGGTTAACTTGACAAAGCCACCAAATGGCCTTCCACGCGCTGGCCGATTACCAAAATCATGTCATCGGATGGCTGCAATGGGAACAGAGTTCCCTTGGAGATGGGGCCGTGGTACGATTTCCGCGAATTTGGATATCATCTGGGGAATGTCGGTTGAATGGTTGAGCAACTCAAAAATAATTTGACGGATTTGCCCCAGTTCTTGGCGTTCTTCGTCGTCTCCCTCTTCATGTTGATCGTATTCGTCGCGGTCTATACCAGGGTCACCCGGCACAACGAGATCAAGCTGATCAAGGAGAACTCGGTCGCCGCCGCGGTCGCCTTTTCGGGCAGCATGATCGGTTTCGCCCTGCCGCTGGCGAGCGCCATGATCAGTTCAAGCACGATCCTCGAAATGATCATCTGGGGCGTGGTCGCGCTGATCGTGCAGATCGTCGTCTATCTCCTCGTGCGGCTGCCGATGCCGCGGGTATCCGAGCGTATCGAGAAGAACGAGATCGCCGCCGGCATCTGGCTCGGCGCCTCGTCGCTCTCCGCCGGCATCCTCAATGCCGCAAGCATGACCCCGTGAGCAAGGAGCGCGTCCGATGAAACGCTCGATCACCTTCAAAATGGCCCTGCTCGGGGCGGGCGCAATGACCCTCAGCGCCTGCGGCGAATCGAAAGAAGAAGTCCTCACCTACGATTCGGTGGAGGCGTGCATCGCCGCCGGGGTTCAGGACGAATCGATATGCCGCGCCGAATTCGACAAGGCCAAGGCGTTGCACGAAAAGGTCGCTCCGCGTTACCAGGCATCATCAACGTGCTACGGCGACTTCGGCTACGACCGGTGTTATCGACGGCAAACCTCCACCGGTTCGATCTGGTTGCCGTTCATGGTTGGCTACATGTTGGCGCCGCGCGGTTCCTCGGCGGCGATTTATTCGCAGCCGCTCTACCGCCCAAGCCGCAACCCCAACCAGTTCTACACCAGCGGCGGCGCCGGGGTCGGCAACGTGTCGCGCGACGGACGCGCGCAGGTTGCCAAGTCCCAGGTCAGCCAGCCCCGCGCGCGCACCCGCACGGTCGCGCGCGGCGGTTTCGGCGCGCGGTCGACGAGTGCAGCAAGCTAATTAACCCGCATTTCCGAAAATAGCTTGTCAACAGATGCGGATTGGCCCTGATTCTGGTATAGGAATCAACGTGTTGGGCGCAACTGGCGACAAGGTCGATGGCGAACCCGGAGGGTGAATCCGAGTTCAATCGTGTCGCCGTCGATGACGCGGTCGGGGCCGGTGATGTCGGCGTGGGCGGGCGCGGTCATTGACCTGCCCCCACGAACGGTACAACTCTGCGAGTTTGGTTTGACACCGATGTAGAGAAGGGCCATCGCGCCAGTACGTCCGATCTATCGAAGGTCCGGAATGGGTCAAATGCGGAAGTACAGCCACCTACGGCGGGATGACTGCTTTCGGCTCAAGAGCGGGCTCTACACCACTCGGTCGGTCGCGAGTGAGTGCCCCAGACAGGTTCAATGAAGGCTTGCGTTCTCCCGCGCTTGATCGACGGTGAGGTCGCCGAAGGTCCCGATCTTCGGGCGCCGCACTTGCCCGCTCCGCGTCCGGTAGTATAGGAAGAATGTCCGCGCGCCGGTCGGCGAGACCCGGCATTGGAAGCCGGGGACCTCACTGTCGCGCAGGATGACGCGCTGCCCTTCGGGGTGGGCCCTTTCAAGCAGGGTCTTCGTCAGCTTGGGCATCCCGCTGGGTCGCACGTGGATGGCACGGAGACGTGGTGCGACACCGTACAGAATAACACGCCGTTACGGAAGAAAGCGCGAATAACAAGAGGTTTGAGCGGTTTTCGTGGTTAGTTATGGGGCCCCGTGGAACCCGCTTTAACAGACTCAAAATCTGGTGGCCGCGAGGCCGTGGGGGTTCAAGTCCCTCCACCCGCACCAATCTCGAGCGCCCCGCTTCCAGGAGCGTCGCCGTGGCGATACTGCTTGTCACCGAATACGAGGACCCCGGCGAGTGGCGCGAGCGCCTGGCCGTGATCGACCCCGCGATCGCGCTCCGGGTGTGGCCCGATGTCGGCGCCGCCGCCGACATCGGGCTGATCGCCGCCGACATCTTCCCCGAAGGCGTGTTCGCGGGCCTTCCCAACTTGAAGTGCGTCCAGTTCCTCGGCCACGGGGCGGCGCACGTGATCGACCATCCGGACCGCCCGCCCCATGTCGCGGTGGCCCGGCTCACCGATCCCGGGATCATCAGTTCGGTGACCGAGCACGCGCTCGCGCTTCTGATGAGCCAGCGCCGCTTCCTCGCCGTCTACGACGCCCAGCAGCGCGACTGGCTGTGGCGCCATTACGCGTCCGGCGACCCGACCCGAGCCTGCGTCGCCGTGCTCGGTCTCGGCTCCATCGGGACGCGCATCGCCGAAGCCCTTGCGGGCCTCGAATACCGGGTCGTGGGCTGGGCGCTGGGCCCACACCGGATCGCGGGCGTCGATTGCCGCCAGGGCGCGGACGCCTTGGAAGGCGTCCTGGGCGACGCCGATTACGTGGTCTCGGTCCTTCCCGGAACCAAGGCGACCGGAGGGCTGTTGGGTGCTCGCGCGTTCGCCGCAATGAAGCGCGGCGCCTACTTCATCAACGTCGGCCGCGGGCTGAAGGTGGACGAAGACGCGCTGATCGCCACCCTCGACGGGGACGCGCTTTCCGGCGCGGCACTGGACGTCTTCCAGACCGAGCCGCTGGCCGCGGGCAGTCCGCTTTGGGATCACCCCAAGGTGCGCGTCACGCCGCACGCGGCGGGCGGCAGGGCGGCGGCGTCGATCGAATCGATCGCCGAGAACCACCGCCGGGCGTCGGCCGGAGAGCCGCTGATCAACATCGCCGACCCCGACAAGGGCTATTAGACCAGATCGCGGTCGCTCGGATTCGCCTGTGGCGATCCAGCGGGCGCGTGAATCTGGTCTACACTATCGAAGTCGAGCGGATCGGCGCGTTTGATTGGAACCGCATCGCGGTTCCAATCAAACACGATCCGCTCTAGCGGTCCCGCACCCGGGCGCGCCCCCAACGGAGGAGACGTCCATGCCGTCCATGCCGACACCGACCCCATATCCCACTGCGCACCGGCCCGCCGTCGCCGCCGCCCGCCACGTGGTGGTCTCGGGCCACTACTGGGCGTCACAGGCGGGGTTCCAGATCATGGAAGCCGGCGGCAACGCGGTCGATGCGGGCGTCGCTACCGGGCTCGCCATCAACGTGCTGGAAAGCGAGTACACGTGCATCGCGGGCGTCGCCCCGGTCATGATCTACATGGCCGAGCGGGGCGAGATCGTAACCCTCGGCGGCGTCGGCACCTGGCCGAAGGCCGCGACGTGCAAGTACTTCAACAAGTACCACGGGGGCCGCATCCCGGACGGTCCCCTGAACACCGTGGTCCCGTCGGCGGCCGGGATCTGGCTGACGGCGCTGGAGCGGTACGGGACCATGTCGTTCGCCGAGGTTGCGGAACCCGCGATCCGATTCGCCCGCGACGGCTTTCCCATGTATCCGTTCCTGGCCCGCATCATCCGAGACCGCGAGGCGAAACTCCGGGGCTGGCCGTCGTCCGCCGCGGTTTATCTTCCGGGCGGACGGGTGCCCGAGGTGGGCGAGCGGTTCGTTCTCGCGGATCTCGCAAGCACGCTTCAGTACATGGCCGACGAGGAGGCGGCGGCCGCGAAAAAGGGCCGGCAAGAGGGTATCCGGGCCGCCTATGACGCTTTCTACGTGGGCGACATCGCGCAGTCCATCGTCCGCGATCAAGAGGCGAACGGCGGCCTTCTCACCGCGGCCGACATGGCCGCTTACCGGCCCCACGTGGAGGCGCCGGCGCGCACCATCTTCGGCGATCTCGAGGTGTACGCCTGCGGGCCGTGGTGCCAGGGGCCGATGGTGCTGGAGGCCCTCAACCTGCTCGAAGGCTTCGATCTCGCGAGCCTGGGCCACAACGAAGCTCCGTACATCCATACCGTGGTCGAAGCGCTGAAGCTCGCCGCCGCCGACCGCGAGGTCTACTTCGGCGATCCCGATTTCGTCGACGTTCCCCTGGACGAGCTCTTGTCCAAGGACTACGCGAAACGGCGCGCCGAGATGATCCGCCCGGACGAGGCGTGGGCCGAGATGCCGCCGCCGGGCGAGGTGGCGGGACGGCCCCGGCCGCGCTGGCAGCCCGATCCCACGTCGTTGGCGGAAGCCGAGGCGCCGCGCGCGAAGCTCGCCACCTCGTATCTTTGCGCCGTCGATTCCCATGGCAATGCGTTTTCGGCGACGCCCAGCGACGGCTCGCTGGGAGCGCCCTTGGTTCCCGGAACCGGGATCGTCGCCTCGCAATGGGGATCGCGCGGCTACACCAACCCCGATCACCCGGCCGCCGTCGGGCCGGGCCGGCGGCCGCGGATGTCGTCCAATCCCTCGATCGCGATCCGCAAGGGCGAGACCGTGATGCCCTTCGGCTCGCCCGGAAGCGAGGTCATCGCCCAGGCCATGGTGCAGGCGTTCCTGAACGTCACCGTCTTC
>JAKZXM010000253.1:0-11452 GCA_047514975.1 Rhodospirillales bacterium | reverse complement strand
GCCGATTTCGTCACCGGGTTCGGTCACGGGCGGTCGCGCGTGGTCGTGCTTTGAATGGCCTGTCATGGAGGCCGCCAAACCGCCGACCCGTGTCCTAGAACGTTATCCACTTAAGTGGATTCGCACCGGCCCGCACTTCCGCCCGGCCGCCCACGAAATGGTATCCTTGGGGCGGCCTGGCGGGGGGTGCGGGCTGGAGCCGATGAAACGGATAAAGCGCTAGGGTGCGCCGATTCAACAACGCCCACCGGCGGCGCGCCCCGTGGACAGATGCGCGACCAGATCACTGTCTTCGGTCGGGACCGAGTGGACAACCTGATGAAACTTCACAGCGAGGGGATGGGGCGGGTGGATCGGCTCGATCGGCTCTTGGACGAGGTCGGGGCCTGCCGCATCTGCGCATCCGAGCTTCCGCTCGGCCCAAGGCCGGTGCTGCGCGCCGCCGCATCAGCGAGGCTTCTGATCGTCGGCCAAGCGCCCGGAACCCGCGTTCACGAATCCGGTATTCCCTGGAACGACGCCTCGGGAACGCGCCTTCGCGACTGGCTCGCGCTTGAACCCGAGGCCTTTTACGACACCGCCCGCGTCGCCATTGTGCCCATGGGATTCTGCTACCCCGGCCGCCAGCCGAGCGGCGGCGACCGGCCGCCACGCCCCGAATGCGCGCCGCGCTGGCACGATCCCCTCCTCGCGCTTCTTCCCCGAATCCGGCTGACGTTGCTCGTGGGCGCGTTCGCCCAAGCCCGTTATCTGGGCGCGGGGCGCAAGCGGAGCTTGACCGAGACCGTCCGCGGCTTTCGCGATTGCCTTCCGCAATATCTGCCGATTCCGCACCCGAGCTGGCGCACCAACCACTGGCAGCGGCGCAACCCCTGGTTCGAGACCGAGCTTCTGCCCGAGCTGCGTGCCCGCGTCCGGGCCGCAATCGGATGAACCCGCCCCGCTGGGGGGCTCAGTCGCGCCGGGACGCGGCGAGTCGGAGCCGAAGCGCGTTGAGCTTGATGAAGCCCTCGGCGTCCTTCTGGTCGTAGACCGTGTCTTCCTCGAAGGTGACCACGTCCCGATCATAGAGGCTGTCGGGCGACTTGCGCCCCACCACGGTGACGTTGCCCTTATAGAGTCTCAGCCGCGCGGTCCCGTTGACGCGCGCCTGGCTTTCGTCGATCGCGGCTTGCAGCATCGCGCGCTCGGGCGAGAACCAGAAGCCGTTGTAGACCAGCTCGGCGTAGCGCGGCATGAGCTCGTCCTTGAGATGGAGCGCGCCCTTGTCGAGCGTCAGGCTTTCGACCGCGCGCCGGGCTGAAAGCAGCACGGTTCCGCCCGGCGTCTCGTAGACGCCGCGCGACTTCATGCCGACGAACCGGTTCTCGACCAGATCGACCCGGCCGATCCCGTTCGCGCCCGCGATCTCGTTCAACCGTTGCAGGAGCGACGCTGCCGACATCTTCTCGCCGTCCACGGCGACCGGATCGCCGCCTTCGAAGTCGATCTCGATGGTCGTGGCCCGGTCCGGCGCCGCCTGCGGCGAGACGGTGCGCTCGAACATGGATTCGTCGGGCTCCACCCAGGGGTCCTCGAGCACCCCGCCCTCGAAAGACGTGTGAAGCAGGTTCGCGTCCATCGAGTACGGGGGCTCGCCCCCGCTGCCCGTGGGCACCGGAATCTGGTGGGATTCGGCGTACTCGACAAGCCGGGTGCGCGAGCCGAGGTCCCATTCGCGCCACGGCGCGATCACCTTGATGCGGGGCTCGAGGGCGTAGTAGCTGAGCTCGAACCGCACCTGGTCGTTGCCCTTGCCGGTGGCCCCGTGCGCGACCGCGTCGGCGCCGACGGCGCGCGCGATCTCGATCTGGCGCTTGGCGATCAGGGGCCGGGCGACCGACGTACCGAGCAGGTAGGTTCCCTCGTAGAGCGCGTTGGCGCGGAACATGGGAAAGACGAAGTCGTTGACGAACTCCTCGCGCATATCCTCCACGAAGATCTCCTTGACCCCCAGCATCTCGGCCTTGCGCCGGGCCTCGTCGAGCTCCTCGCCCTGGCCGATGTCGGCCGTAAAGGTCACCACCTCGCAGCGGTACGCGTCCTGCAGCCACTTGAGGATGACCGAGGTGTCGAGCCCGCCCGAATAGGCGAGGACCACTTTGCGGATGTCGGCGGTCATCGGCGTTTCGCCCCGGTCGTCATGCCCGGCGGTCGTCATGCGCGGCGGTTGATGGGGCACCGAGTATTGGGGAAAAGGGGGGACGCGGCAAGAAAGCTCACCTTTACCGCTTTATCCGTTTTGTCGGCGCCAGCCCGCTCCCCCGCCCGGTCGCCCCAAGCGTACCATTCCGTGGGCGGCCGGGCGGGGGTGCGGGCCGGTGCGATTCCACGAAAGTGGATAACGATTTAGACGTCCCCGAGGCTCGCCGGCGGGCGTGGGTCAAGCCCCTCGCGCGGCCAGCGGGCGAAGGCGAACACCCAGACCGTCACCAGGACCAACGGCGGCGCGCTCAGCACCGCCCACCAACTCGAAAGACCGGCTTTGACCAGGATTCGCCACGAGACGAAGATGAGGTGGGCGGCGAGCGCGAAATAGAGCCCGAAGGTCACCGTCGAAATCGCATGGACGGCGTCGACGACGTCGGTCACGGCGCGTCCCCCTCGACGTTCGACCAGCGGCCGAAGGCGAGCACGGTGGCGGGGATCAGCAGCCCCGGAAAGCCGAAGAAGGCGAGCAGCGCGATCGGCGGGTAAATCCCGGCGCGCGTCAAGATTCGCCAAAGCGGGTAGACCGTGAGTGCTCCGATTGTGACCTCATCCAGCATCGATTCCTCCCGGATCAGGGCGCGCCGCGACCGATGGGCAAACGGTCTAGCCCCCGCCTGCGGCCGATTCGCGAAGGGGTGCGCGCGCATGCAGGCTGTCGGTCCGGAGCTGGCCGCACGCGGCCATGATGTCGTGGCCGCGAGGCGTGCGCGCCGTCGCCGTATAGCCGGCGTCGTTGAGGATCGCCGAGAAGCGCTCGATCGCCGCCACCGGCGAACAGTGGTACGGCGCGCCGGGCCAGGGGTTGAACGGAATCAGGTTGAACTTGGCCGGAATCCCGGCGACCAGGCGGGCGAGCGCGCGGGCGTGCCCAGGGGAGTCGTTGACGCCGTCGAGCATCACGTATTCGAAGGTGATCCGCCGCGCGTTGTGGGCGCCGGGATAGTCGCGGCAGGCCGCCATCAACTCGGCGAGCGGATATTTCCGGTTTATGGGCACGAGGCGGTCGCGAAGCGCGTCGTCGGGCGCGTGCAGGCTGACCGCGAGCTTGACGCCGATCTCGTCTCCGCAACGCCGGATCATGGGGACGACGCCGGCGGTCGAAAGCGTGATGCGGCGCTTCGACAGCGCGATCCCGCCCCCGTCCATGACGATGGCGAGCGCCTTGGCGACGTTGTCGAAATTGAAGAGCGGCTCGCCCATGCCCATCATCACCACGTTGGTGACGCGGCGCTCAGGCCGCGTGCTCGGCCAGTCGGCAAGCGCATCGCGCGCGGCCATGAACTGGCCGACGATTTCCGCCGCCGTCAAATTGCGCACCAGCCGCTGGGTGCCCGTGTGGCAAAAGGTGCAGCTCAGGGTGCACCCCACCTGGGACGAGACGCAAAGCGTCCCGCGGTCGGCCTCAGGGATGAACACCGTCTCGGCCTCGTTGCCGTCGGCAAAGCGGAAAAGCCACTTGATCGTGCCGTCCGCGGACGCGTCCTTACGCGCCACCCGCGGCCGGACGAGGCCGAAGCCGGCCGCGAGCCGCGCGCGCAAGGGCTTGCCCAGCGGCGTCATGGCCTGGAAGTCGGCCGCGCCCCGCTCGTAGATCCACTGCCAGAGCTGGCGCGCCCGGAACGGCCTCTCGCCCATGGACTGGACGAGGGAACCGAGCTCGCCTCGGGAAAGCCCAATCAGGTTCCGCTGAGCGTCGTCCACGATCCCTCCATCACCGGGAACCGGCGTCGCAGGCTTCGCCGATCGCACCGTGGGCGGCGGTGAATCCGATCAGCGAATAGGTGTCGGTCGTAAGCGTTCCGCGGCTGGAGATACCCTTGACCACCATCGAGCGGCCGCGCTTCATGGTCTCGATCAAGGCCCGGTCGGCCTTGGCGTCGCCGGCCCAGGCGAAGCCGCCGTCGGTGAACAGCGTAAACGTGGCCCCGCCGATCAGCACGGTGACGTCCGAATCTTGCTTGTAGATATAGCCCGCCTCGACGCTGACCACGTCGAAGCTCTTATCCTTTGGCCGGTGGCTGACGAGGATCGCGGTCTTGTCGCGGCGGCGATAGTCGCCTTCCGACTTTTCGGGAACGCTTCCCATGTAGCAGATCTTCTTGCCTTCCACCCTTGCCGTCACGCTCTCCCAAGCGTCGAACCGCCGGACCGACGGCCCTTCCTGGGCCAGCGCCTCAGTCGCGCCCACGAGACCGGCGAGCCCGATCGCGGCGATTAAGCGTATCGTCACCATGGTGGCCCATTATCCTTGGCCCGCGGCGCTTTTGCCAAGGGACGCGTGAGAGGCGTCATCCCATGGGGTCGGAGGCGCGGCCCGGAACCGGTTCGGCCGGGCATCGCGTCTCCGTCGCCTGACCGCTTCCCCGCGCGCGAATCCGTCACCGACACTAGACCAGACACCGACACTAGACCAGATCGCGGTCGGTCAGAATCGCATGGTCGCGATCCAGCGGGCGCGTGAATCTGGTCTACACTATCGAGGTCGAGCGGATCGGCGCGTTTGATTGGAACCGCGATGTGGTTCCAATCAAACGCGATTCGCGCTAGCGCGCGGGAGCTGCGCGTTCGACGGGCGGCCGATGGGCGTCTGCGCCGAAGGGGCTCAAGGGCGAGCGCGGAACGTGGTTTAATCGCGACCACTCCCCCCCTTCGGCGATTCGAGCCCCGCCCTTCGCCATGACCGATGATCCCGTCCGCACCCAGTACGAGGCCTATCCCTATCCGGCCCGGGATGCGGCCGACGAGAACACGCGCCTGATCACGGGCTCGCCGAGCCACCTCGCCGAAATCAACCATTACGTCTTCGCGGGAAAACGCGACTTCCGCCGGCCCTTCCGGGCGCTGATCGCGGGCGGCGGAACCGGCGACGGCGCCATCATGCTGGCGCAACAACTCGCCCATGCTGGCGCGGCCGGCCAAGTCGTCTACGTCGATCCGTCCGCCACCGCCCGCGCGATCGCCGAGGCGCGCGCCCAAGTCCGCGGGCTCGAAAACATCCGTTTCGAGACCTGCGCGATCGAGGAGGCGGGCGAGGCGGGTTTGGGCGTCTTCGACTACGTGGATTGCTGCGGCGTTCTGCACCACCTGGCCGACCCCCAGGCCGGGCTCGAGGCGCTGGTCCGGTTGCTCGCCGACGACGGCGGCATGGGGCTCATGCTCTACGGCGAGCTGGGACGGACGGGCGTCTATCCGGTCCAGGAGCTGCTCCGGCGACTCGCGGGCGAGGATCCGCCCGCAGGTCGGCTCGCGCTCGCGCGGAACCTCGTGGACCGGCTTCCTCCGACCAATTGGCTCAAGCGCAACCCCTTCGTTCGCGACCATCTAACGGGCGGCGACGCGGGCCTTTACGATCTTCTGCTCCACGGCCGCGACCGCGCCTATCGGGTTCCCGAGATCGCCGCGCTTTGCGCCGCCGCCAGCTTGCGCATCACCGCCTTCGTCGAGCCCGCCGCCTACGACCCCGACGCCTACGTGGGCGACGCCGAGGTGAGGCGTCGGATGGCGGAGCTTCCGTGGATCGAACGCTGTGCGGCGGCCGAGCTTCTCGCGGGCAACATGACGAAGCACGTCTTTTACGCGGTCAAGGCGTCGAACGGCGCCCAGGCGGTGGCCGCGCCCGAGTCAGCATCCGTTCCGGTGCTGTGGGACATGGACGCGGACGCGTTCGCCGCCGCCATGAAACCGGGGAAACCGCTGGTCGCCAATCTGGGCGGCCTCTCGCTCAGCTTTCCCCTGCCGCCGCTTGCCGCGGCCATGGTCGCCAGGATCGACGGGGAACGGGACCTCGCGGCCGTCCACGCCGCTCTTCGCGACGCCAACCGGGGCCTCGCCTGGGAGCGGTTCCACGCCGAGTTCACGCAGCTCTTCGGCGTCCTCAACGGTTTGGGCAAGATGTTCCTGAAAATACCTGCGGGCTGAGGCGCCCTGCACGGGCCTTCAGTCCACTTCGGCGATCAGGTCCCGCACGTACGGCAGGATCCCTTGAACCATGATTTGGACGCCGCGGGCGTTGGGATGGATGGCGTCGTCCTGGTTCAGCTCCGGCACCGCCGCGACCCCTTCGAGGAGGAAGGGGTAAAGGGCGACGCCGTGGCGTTCGGCGACGCCGGCGAAGACCGCGTTGAACGCGCGGCCGTACTCGGCGCCAAGGTTGGGCGGCGCCTTCATGCCGGCGAGCAGGACGCGAACGCCGGCCGTCTCGATTCGCGTCACGATGGCGTCCAAGTTGGTGCGGGTCGTATCCGGATCGAGCCCACGCAGCGCGTCGTTGCCGCCAAGCGCCACGATTGCCATATGGGGCCGATCGGCCAGCGCCCAGCCGAGACGCGCGAGCCCGCCCGCGGTCGTGTCGCCCGAGACGCCCGCGTTGATGACCGCGACATCCAAGCCGTCCGCGCGGAGCGCGCCTTCGAGACGGACGGGAAACGTATCCGCGAGATCGAGCCCGTATCCGGCCGTCAGGCTGTCGCCAAGGGCCAGGATGCGAACGGTCTCGGCGCGCGCGGGCGCCGCCGGCGCCGCGAGCCCGGCGAGGACCGCCAGGGCCGCCAGCGCCGCAAACGCCCTCACGGCGGCGGATCGTTCAAAGAAACATGTGCCCACGGTTTCCACTTCTGCTACCACATCGCGAACGCGTAACGAAGCCCGCCGCCCAGGGAACCCCATTGGCAAACGACGCCCAATCGCCCGCCGACGCCATCCGTGTGAACGACGTGCACCTGCGCCTGAGGAGCGCCGCCGGCGAGGTGCACGTGCTTCGCGGCATCGATCTTCGCGTCGGCGTGGGCGAGACGGTGAGCGTGCTCGGGCCGTCGGGCTCGGGCAAGACGTCGCTCTTGTTGGTGATCGCCGGCCTTGAGCGCCCGACGGCGGGCTCGATCACGGCCGCCGGCGACGAGATCACGCGTCTGGACGAGGACGGGCTGGCGCTCTTCCGGCGCGACAACGTGGGGCTCGTCTTCCAGGACTTCCACCTGGTGCCGACCATGACGGCGCTCGAGAACGTGGCGCTCCCGCTCGAGTTCGCAGGCGCCGACGACGCGTTCGCCCGCGCCGAGGCGCAGCTCGCGACGGTGGGTCTCGGCGCGCGTGTCGGCCACTATCCGGCCCAGCTCTCGGGCGGCGAACAGCAGCGCGTCGCGATGGCCCGGGCCTTCGTCACCGAACCGGCCATCCTGTTGGCCGACGAGCCCACCGGAAACCTCGATGGCGAGACGGGCCGCGCGGTGATCGACGTCTTGTTCGAGATGCACGCGCGGCGCAACTCGACCCTACTGCTCGTAACCCACGAGGCGAGCGTCGCGGACCGGTGCGCCCGGCGCATCCATCTGGTCGACGGCCGCATCGCCGACGACACGTCGAACGCGACCGCATCCGCGGCGGCCCGGTACGCGGGGCCGTGAACGACACCGTGCTCGCGGCGCGCATCGCCCGGCGCGAGATGCGCGGGGGCCTTCGCGGATTCCGCATCCTGCTGGCCTGCATCGCGCTTGGGGTCGGGACGATTGCCGCCGTCGGCTCGGTGCGCGAGTCCGTGATTGCGGGTCTGCATCGGGACGCCTCGCTTCTTCTCGGCGGCGACGTCGAGCTTCGCCTTCACAATCAGCCACTGGCGGCCGACCAAGCGGCCTTCGTCGGCGCGCGCGCGCGCGCGATCTCGAACACGCTCGAGATGCGGGCCATGGCGCGCACGCCAGACGCGCGCTCCTTGGTGGAGCTGAAGGCGGTCGACGGGCGCTACCCGCTGGTCGGGGCCGTGGCGACCGAGCCCGCCATGCCCCTCGAAGACGCGCTCGGTCAACGCGAAGGGCTGTGGGGCGGCCTGGCCGAGCGCAACCTGCTGACCAGGCTCGGGATCGGCATCGGCGATACGGTGCGCCTGGGCGAGGCGACGATCGCGATCCGCGGCACGATCGCCCGCGAGCCTGACCGCGTGGCGTCGGTTTTCAGTTTCGGGCCGCGCCTCATGGTTCGCGCGGACGCGCTGGCGGACACGGGCCTCGTGCAGCCGGGCAGCCACATCCATTACCGGACCCGCGTGGCGCTCGTTCCCGGGGTCGAAGGCGGGGCGTGGATCGAGGACCTCGAACGCGCCTTTCCGCAAGCGGGCTGGCAAATCCGGGCCGTCGACGACGCGGTTCCCGGGGTGCGCCGGTTCATCGAGCGCATGACCCTGTTCCTCACCTTCATCGGCCTGACGGCGCTCTTGGTCGGCGGCATCGGCGTCGCGAACGCGGTCGGAAGCTACTTGGACGGCAAGATCGCGACCGTTGCCACCTTCAAGTGCCTCGGCGCGCCCTCGAGTCTCGTGTTCCGCACCTACATCCTTCAGGTGATGGCCCTCGCACTGGCGGGCATCGCCATCGGCCTCGTCTTCGGCGCGTTTGCGCCGTTGGCGGGGCTGTGGGCGCTCGCCGAGCTGCTGCCCGTGGCGCCCAGGCTCGGCGTCTTCCCCGGGCCCCTGGCCCTGGCCGGCTTGTTCGGCGTGCTGACTTCGCTCACTTTCGCCTTCTGGCCGCTGGCGCGGGCGCGCGACGTCCCGGCGGCAAGCCTGTTCCGCGACCGGGTGGCGCCGGCGCGGGGCCGGCCGCGCAAGCTCGATTTGGTCGCACTCGCCATCGGCGTGGCCGCGCTTGCGGCATTGACCATCGCCACCGCCGTGGAGAAGAACTTTGCCTATTGGTTCGTGGGCGGCGCGATCGCGACCTTGGCCGTGCTCCGCGCCGGCGCCGCCGGCCTCATGGCCGCGGCCCGGCGCCTGCCGCGCCTTCCCACGGCCGAATTGCGCCTGGCCTTCGGCAACCTCCATCGCCCCGGTGCGGCGACGCCTTCGGTCGTGGTCTCGCTCGGCCTCGGGCTCTCGGTCCTGGTGGCGATCGCGCTGATCGAAGGCAACCTCGACCGCCAGATCCAGGAGCGTTTGCCCGAGGAGGCGCCGGCCTTCTTCTTCATCGACATCCAGCCCCATCAGGTAGACGGGTTCGACCGCGCGGTGGCGGGCGTGCCCGCGACCCGGGACCTGAAGCGCGTTCCGTCGCTTCGCGGACGGATCGTGGCGATCGCCGGCGTGCCCGTCGGCGAGGCGGCCATCGCCCCCGATTCCCAGTGGGCCGTGCGCGGCGACCGCGCCTTGACTTACGCCGCCGAGGTCCCCGACGGCGCGTGGTGGCCGGCGGACTACGGCGGCGCCCCGACCATTTCGCTCGACGCGGCGCTCGCCCGCGGCTTCGGAATCGGCCTCGGCGACAGCTTGACCTTCAACATCCTCGGGCGCGAGGTCGTGGCCACGGTCGCGAGCCTGCGCGAGATCGACTGGCGCTCGCTCCGCTTCGACTTCGCCGTGATCTTCGCCCCCGGCGCCCTCGAGGGCGCGCCGCACACCCACATCGCCGCCGTTCGCGCGCCGCGCGCGGCCGAGGACGCTCTCGAAAAGGCGGTGGTCGAGCGCTTCCCCAACATCACCGCCATCCGGGTGCGCGAGGCCCTGGAGGCCGCGGCCCGGATCCTCGCCGGGATCGGCGTCGCCGTCAGCGCGACGGCCGGGCTCGGGATCGCCGCCGGCGTCCTGGTGCTGGCCGGGGCCATCGCCGCCGGCCACCGCCGCCGGGTTTACGACGCCGTGGTGTTCAAGGTGTTGGGCGCGACGCGGACCAGCGTGCTCAAGGCGTTCGTCGCCGAATTCGGGCTGCTGGGGCTTGCGACCGGCCTGGTGGCGGCCGCCGTCGGCACCGTCACCGCCTGGGCGGTGGTCGTCTTCCTCATGCGCGCGCCGTGGGTGTTCCTTCCCGGCGTCGTCGCCACGACCACGGCCGCGAGCGTGCTGTTGACCATGGTGGCCGGTTTCGCGGGCACCTGGCGGGCACTGGGTCAAAAGGCGGCGCCCTATCTGCGAAACCCTTGATCCGCGCGGAACTCGCGCGCCGGATCCCTCGTAGAGCGGTCCGTGGTCTCTTGAACTCCGCCCGTTTCGTGCCATATTAGGCGCAAGTTTGGACGTTCACGACCAAGGGGAATCGTGATGGCTCTCGGTCCCGACAACCGGTTCTCGCTGCGCGCCGCGACCGCGCGGCCCGGCGAGATGGCCGCCGCCGACATCGACGTCGGGCTGCGCCAGTACATGCTCAAGGTCTACAACTACATGGCCTCGGGCCTCGCGCTCACCGGCGCGGTCGCCTACAGCGTTTCCACGTCGCAAACGGCCATGCAGGTGATCTTCGGAACGCCGCTCTTCTGGGTGGTGGCGCTGGCGCCGCTCGGCATGGTGCTGTTCCTCTCGGCCCGCTTGCAGGCGCTGAAGGCGAGCACCGCGCAGGCGCTGTTCTGGGTCTTCGCCGGCCTGATGGGGTTGTCGCTGGCCTCCATCTTCATCCAGTTCACGGGGCTTTCGATCACCCGGGTGTTCTTCATCACCGCCGGCACCTTCGCCGCCATGAGCCTGTACGGCTACACCACCAAGCGCGACCTCTCGGGCTTCGGCTCCTTCCTGTTCATGGGCCTGATCGGGATCATCATCGCCTCGGTGGTCAACATCTTCCTGCAGAGCCCGGCGCTCTACTTCGTCATCTCGGCGGTGGGCGTTTTGGTGTTCGTGGGCCTGACCGCGTACGACACCCAGGCGATCAAGTCCATGTACCGCGAGGCGGATACGGCCGAGGTCCACGGCAAGAAGGCGGTCATGGGCGCGCTCCGGCTCTATCTCGACTTCCTCAATATGTTCATGTTCCTGCTGCACATCTTCGGCAACCGCAACTAGGAACAGGGGAATATCCGATCGCGAACGCCCGGTGATCCGCCACCGGGCGCATTTCGTTTTCGGCCTCTGCTAAGCTCTCCCCCCGGTTCCCAGTAGAGGAGAGCCGCCATGCGCGTGGTCATGGCGATGATGAAGCACGAGACCAACACCTTCTCGCCGGTGCCGACGCCCTGGGCCCGCTTCGAGCAGTGGGGCGCCTACCGGGGGCCTGAGGTGGTGGAGGTCTTTGAGAAGACCAATATGACGCTCGGCGCCTACATCAAGCTGGCGCGCGCCGCCGGGGCCGAGATCGTCAGCCCGATCGCCGCCGAGGCGATGCCGTCGGGACCCGTCGCAGCGGAGGCCTACGAGCTGATGAGCGAAGCGATCCTGGAGGCGGTCGCCGGCGGCTGCGACGCGATCATGCTCGACCTCCACGGCGCCATGGTGGCGGAGAACACCGACGACGGC
>JAKZXM010000252.1:0-16887 GCA_047514975.1 Rhodospirillales bacterium | reverse complement strand
ATCCCATACCGAGCGCTCATCGCTGGATGACTTTCATGGATAAGCAGGTTCCCTTTTGTCTTCTACGGCGTGAACGGCTATCTTCTGGGGCGCGAGTACTTCGAACTGGTCGCGCTCCGCCGCCTGGGCGCAAGGGAAGCCCGAGCGCTCAGGCTGGCGCGTCGAGGACCGATGATTCTGGCCGGCGCGCTGGTTGCCGTTTTTCTCACCATCCCGGTGGTCAACCTGGTGGCGCCGGTGGTGGCCACGGCGGCGATGGTGCACCTGTTCGAAGCCTGGCGGCGGGCGCCGACGCCATGACGCCACCGGGCAATGCGATGCGGGCGCGTATTCAGCCACGCGATGCCGGCGTGGCGTTGAGGACCTGAAAGGGGCGAAAGACCATGTTTCGGCGTAGCAAGGGCGGCGAAGGCGGGAACCCGGCGGACGGTAAAGCGGGCACGGAAGACATCCAGGCGCCGCCGATCAAACCATTTTCGAAGAAGGGCTCGCACGCCCCGAACAAGCCGTCGTCGGCCGCCGCGCTCCGTCCCAGCGTCACCCGGCCATCGCTGGACATCCCGGGGGCCACCCGGCGCACGGACCGGGGCCGCGCCGGACAGAGCGAGAGCAACAAACTGACCGTCGGTCGCGACATCCACCTGAAAGGAGAGATCACGTCCTGCCACAAGCTGGTTGTGGAAGGGAAAGTCGAGGCGGCGCTTGCCGACGCCCACGTGATCGAGGTCGCACCCAGCGGCTACTTCAAGGGCGACGCGCAGGTCGACGAGGCGGACATCAGCGGCCGTTATGAAGGGACGCTGATTGCGCGCGACAAACTGGTCATCCGCACCAGCGGCCGGGTCAGCGGGTCGATTCGCTACGGCCGCATCGTCATCGAATCGGGTGGCGAAATCTCCGGCGACATGCAGGCCCTCGGCCCGGAACCGGAGGCGACGACGGCGCCGGCGACGGCGAGGCGGGACGAGGACGCCGACGAGAAGGCGCCGTACACGTCTTCGACGTGACCGACTTGGGGCCGGCGCCGAGCGAGCCGGCTTCGTGATGGCGCACGCGTTCCGCCGACCGTGCCCGCAGCGGTTGCGCGCGGCCGGCTTGGCCGTCCTTCTCGCCATTGCCGTGACCGCCTGCGGAACCTCGCGAACGATCCCTCCGGCGACCGGCTCGGTGTCGACTCCCGCGTCGCAGCCCGTGACCGATCCGATCGGCGCGGAACCACCGCGCAAGGAGGTGTCGGCGCCGGCCAAGCACAAGGAGGCGTCGGCGCGGGTCAAGGTGCGGGTCGAAACGGCATTGCCGCGGGTTCCGCCGTTCGCGCTCGCCCACCAAGTCCCGGACAAGCTCGCCGGGCTTCGCGCCGAGGACGTGTTTGAACCGGCGCGCCTATTCGGCCTTAGCCGCGCACGCATCGAGGCGCTGTTGGGCGGACCCGGTTTCGTGCGCCGCGACGAGCCGGCCATCGTTTGGCGGTACGCGAACGGCCGCTGCTTCCTCGACGTCTTCTTCTATCGCGAGGAAGGCGATTACGTCGTCAACCATGTCGAGGCCCGTGGCCGGTCCGTTTTCCGGATGGCCGTGAAGGCGTGTTTCCTCGATCTGTTGGGCGTGCGCGCCAACGGCGGATCGGGTTGAGACGAGCTCAGAGCACACTCCGACCAGATTGAACCATTTGACCGGAGTTATTTTGCGCCGTGGCTAGGAGCGCTTCGCATGGCGCTGTCGGGCATCGGCAAAGATGCGCAACGACGCCACGTCGTAAAATAACCCGGCCTTCGGTGGGGCGAATCGCGTCGGCGGGTTCGTTGCGGCACTTGCCCGATGGCCCCGCATCGCGCTTCGCGCCGCGCCTGCCCGGAAAGCCGATTTGCCTCCATCAAATTGGTCCGATCTGGTCGGAGTGTGCTCTAAACCGTGGTCTTCGCCCCATAGCGGCAAAGCGCGTTGACCACGCATGAGGCGCAAAGAGGTTTGCGCGCCTTGCAGACGTAGCGGCCGTGGAGAATCAGCCAGTGGTGCGCCCGGCGCTTGCGCGATTCGGGCGTCACCGTCTCGAGCCTTTTTTCCACCGCCGCCGGCGTCTTTCCGGGAGCGAGGCCGGTGCGGTTGCACACCCGGAAGATATGGGTGTCGACGGCGATCGTCGGCTTGGCGAAGGCGACGTTCAGGACCACGTTGGCGGTCTTGCGACCGACGCCGGGAAGCGCCTCGAGTTCCTCGCGCGTCTCCGGAACGCGACCGCCGTGCTTTTCGAGCAGAATGCGGCTCAGCGCGGCGACGTTTCTCGCCTTGGTGTTGTAGAGCCCGATCGTCCGGATGTGGCGTTTCAGCCGCGCTTCGCCGAGCGCGACCATCTTGGCCGGCGTATCGGCGATCGCGAACAGCGGCGCGGTCGCCTTGTTGACACCGGTATCGGTCGCCTGCGCGGACAGCACGACGGCAACCAGAAGGGTAAATGGATTGACGTACGCGAGCTCGCCCTTGGGTTCGGGATCGACGGCGGCAAGACGCTCGTAAAACGCCGCGACCTCGGCGCGTTTCATGCTCGCCATGGTCGGACTCCCCTTGGCCGGCCGGACCCGCGCCGCGGCTCAGCCGAGCCCGAGAACGTCACGCATGGAATAGAGCCCCGGCGGCTTGCCGTCGAGCCACAGCGCCGCGCGAATCGCGCCGCCCGCGAAAACGGCCCGCGAGATCGCCTTGTGGACGATTTCGATTCGCGAGGCCTCGGTCGCGAAGACCACGGTGTGCTCGCCGGCCACGTCGCCGCCGCGCATGGTGGCGAAGCCGATGTCGCCCGCGCGCCGGGCGCCGGTGTGGCCGTCACGGACCCGCTTGGCGACGTCGTCCAGCTCCACGCCCCGGCCCTTGGCGGCGGCCCGGCCGAGCGCCAGCGCGGTGCCCGAAGGCGCGTCCACCTTGTGGCGATGGTGCATCTCGAGGATCTCGATGTCGTAGTCGTCGCCAAGTCGCGCCGCCGTCTCCTCGGTCAGGCCGAGAAGAAGATTGACGCCGACGCTCATGTTCGCCGCCTGGACGATCGCCACCTTGCGGGCGGCGTCTTCGACGGCGCTTTGCTCTTCGGCGGCCAGGCCGGTCGTTCCGGCGACCAGAGGGACGGACGTCTCGGCGGCTAGGCCAGCGTGCCGGGCGGTCGCGTCGGGCGCCGTGAAATCGACCACGACGTCGGCGGCCCGGAACAGCGCTTCGGCATCGTCGCCGACTGCGCATCCGGCGGGCGCGAGCCCGGCCTGGGCACCGACGTCCTGGCCGAGAAGCGGACTCAGCGGCGCCTCGGTGCCGCCGGCGATCTCGCATCCTTCGGCGGCGGCGACGGCCGTAACCATCATCCGCCCCATGCGCCCGCCGCAACCGACCACGCCGATCCTCATGCTTGCCTCCGTGCCGCCCGTGGGATCACGCCGGCCACCCCCCGCTCATGTCAACCCGAGGACATCGCCCATCGAATATATTGCCGGCGGCTTGCCGACCACCCATCGCGCCGCGGTGACGGCTCCCTTGGCGTAGATGGCCGGATCTGTGGACTGGTAAGCCACCTCGACGACCTCGTCGTCGCCGGCGAAGATCGCGCGTTGCCCGCCCGATACGCGGCCGCCTCGTACGACCGCGATTCCGATCGTGCCCGGCCGCCGGGGTCCGATTACGCCGTCGCGCGCCTTCTCCAGCACGTCGTCGAGGTTCACGCCGCGGCCCGCCGCCATCGCCTTGGCGACCTCCATCGTGGTCCCGGACGGCGCGAACGGCAGTCGCCGCTCGGTCATGCTTAGGACTTCGGCGTCGTACTCGTCGCCGAGGACGCCCGCGATCCGCTCGATCAGGATCAACAGGAAATTGAAGTTTGGGCTCGTGTTGGGGGCCTGAACGATCGCCGCGTCGGCCGCGGCCTCGTCGATGGCCGCCTGGACGTCGGCGCCGAAGCCCGTCGTGCCGAGGACCACCGGAACGCCGGTTTCGGCGGCAAGAAGCATGTGCTGGGCGGTCGCCGGCGCGAGCGAGAAGTCGATGATCACGTCGGAGGCCGCCATCAACCCCCGGGGGTCGTCGGAAACGGCGAGACCCGCCCGCTCCAATCCCGCCTGCTCGCCCACGTCCGCGCCTATGAACGGGCCGCCGGGACGGCTCGTTCCGCCGGAAAGCTCGCAGCCTTCGGTCGCGACCACCTCGCGGACGAGCAAGCGGCCGACGGCGCCGCCACAGCCGAAGATTCCGATTTTCATCCCGTCCCCCGGGGTCGCGCAATTCGAGCGCCCAACCGTATCGCTGGCGCCCCTATTCCTTCAAGTCCTCCCACAGCTCCTTTACCTTGTTCAAAAAGCCATGCGACTGGGGACTGTAGCGCTCGCTCTTGCCTTGTTTCTCGAACTCGCGCAAAAGCTCCTTTTGCCTCTTCGTGAGGTTCACCGGCGTTTCGATCGCCGCCTCGACGAACATGTCGCCGGTGGCGCTCGAGCGCAGCACCGGCATCCCCTTGCCCCGCAGTCGGAACTGGTGGCCGTTCTGGGTTCCCGCCGGGATCGTGATTCGCGCCCTTCCGCCGTCCGCGGTGGGCACGTCGATGGCGCCGCCGAGCGTCGCGATGGTGATCGGGATCGGCACCCGGCAGTGGATGTTGGCGCCGTCGCGAACGAACATGCGATGGGGCGCGACGGTCAGAAAGATATAGAGATCCCCCGGCGGGGCGCCCCGCAATCCGGCCTCGCCCTCGGCGGCCAGGCGAATGCGGGTTCCGTCCTCGACGCCGGGCGGGATGTTGACCGAAAGCGACTTCTCCTTGTGCACCCGGCCCGCGCCGGAGCAACTTTTGCAGGGGTCCCGGATGACCTGGCCGGCGCCGCCGCAACTCGGGCATGTGCGCTCCACCGTGAAGAAGCCCGACTGCGAGCGGACCCGGCCGTGACCGCGGCAGGTCGCGCACGTCACGGGACCCGAACCCGGCGCCGCGCCGGTCCCGGCGCAGGTCTCGCACAGCACCGACGTCGGAATCCGGATCTTCGCCTTCTTGCCGGCGAACGCTTCGTCGAGGGTAACTTCCATGTTGTAGCGAAGATCAGCCCCCTGGGCCCGACCGCCGCCCCTTTGGCGTCCGCCGCCGGCGCGATTGACGAAGTCGCCGAACATCTCGTCGAAGATATCGGCGAAGCCCGACGCGAACCCCGCGCCGCCGGGCCCCGCCGCGCCTTGTTCGAAGGCGGCGTGGCCGAACCGGTCATAGGCGGCCCGTTTCTGGTCGTCCCGAAGGACCTCGTAGGCCTCGTTGCTTTCCTTGAATTTCTTTTCCGACGCCGCGTCGCCTGGGTTGCGATCGGGGTGGAACTTCATGGCGAGCTTGCGGTACGTCTTCTTCATCTCGCCGGCACTGATGTCCCGCGAGACTCCGAGAAGGCCGTAATAGTCTTCCTTGGCCATCAAGCCGTGCTCAAAAATAAGAAAGCCGCCCGTCCGGGACGCAGCTTTCCGGGGCGGCCGTCATTCGGATTCCCGAGGCGTCGCGGCGCCGCGGATCAGCTCGCCTTCTTGTCCCGGTCGGTTTGATCTTTGTCGGGATCGACTTCTTCGAACTCGGCATCGACGACGGTCGGATCGTCGGTGGCCGTCGATTCCCCCTCGTCCGGCGGCTCGGTCGCCTCGGTCGCCTCGGTCGCGCCGGCGGCGCCGGCGGCGGAGGCGGCCTCTTCCTGACTGGCCTTGTAGATGGCTTCGCCCAGCTTCATCGAGACCTGGACGAGGGCTTCTGTCTTCGACGTGATCGCGCCGGCGTCGTCTATGTCCTTGGCCTCGTTGAGCGCGGCGATGGCTTCCTCGATCGCGGATTTGTCCTCGTCCGAGACCTTGTCGCCGTATTCGCTCAGGTTCTTTTCGGTCGTGTAGATGATGGCGTCGGCCTGGTTTTGCGCCTCGACGAGCTGGCGCCGGCGTTGGTCGTCGTCGGCGTGCTCCGCGGCCTCCGCCACCATCCGTTCGACTTCGGCGTCCGAAAGCCCGCCGGAAGCCTGAATTCGGACCTGCTGTTCCTTGCCGGTCGCCTTGTCCTTGGCCGAGACGTTGACGATTCCGTTGGCGTCGATGTCGAAGGTCACCTCGACCTGGGGCACGCCACGCGGTGCGGGCGGAATCCCTATCAGGTCGAATTGGCCGAGGACCTTGTTATCGGCCGCCATTTCTCGTTCGCCCTGGAACACGCGAATCGTGACCGCGTTCTGATGATCCTCGGCCGTCGAGAAGATTTGACCCTTGCGCGTCGGGATCGTCGTATTGCGATCGATCAGGCGCGTGAACACGCCGCCGAGCGTCTCGATGCCCAGCGAAAGCGGCGTCACGTCGAGGAGCAACACGTCCTTGACATCGCCCTTCAGCACGCCGCCCTGAATGGCGGCGCCGATGGCGACGACCTCGTCGGGATTGACGCCCTTGTGGGGCTCGCGGCCGAAGAACTCCTTGACCACATCGGTGATCTTGGGCATGCGAGTCATGCCGCCGACGAGAATTACCTCGTCCACCTCGCCCGCCGACAGACCGGCGTCCTTGAGCGCCGCCTTGCACGGTCCGATGGTCCTTAGGATCAGTTCCTCGACCAAGGCCTCCAGCTTCGCCCGCGTCAGCTTGATGTTGAGGTGCTTCGGCCCGCTCGCGTCGGCGGTGATGAAGGGCAGGTTGACCTCGGTCTGCATGGTGCTGGAAAGCTCGACCTTCGCCTTCTCGGCGGCCTCCTTGAGGCGCTGCAGGGCGAGCCGGTCGTCGCGCAGGTCGATCCCGCTCTCCTTCTTGAACTCGCCGGCGAGGTAATCGAGGATCAGCTTGTCGAAGTCCTCGCCGCCGAGGAACGTGTCACCGTTGGTGGACTTCACCTCGAAGACGCCGTCGCCGATCTCGAGGATCGAGACATCGAACGTTCCACCGCCCAAGTCGTAGACGGCGATGGTCCCGGTCCCCTTCTTCTCCAATCCGTACGCAAGGGCCGCGGCGGTCGGTTCGTTGATGATCCTGAGAACGTCCAGTCCGGCGATCTTGCCCGCGTCCTTGGTCGCTTGGCGCTGGGAATCGTTGAAGTAGGCGGGAACGGTAATGACCGCCTGCTCGACCGTCTCGCCCAGATAGCTTTCGGCCGTCTCCCTCATCTTTTGAAGGATGAACGCGCTCACCTGGCTCGGACTGTAGTCGTTGCCCCCGGCCTTGACCCAGGCGTCGCCGCTCTTGGCCTTGACGATCTCGTAGGGCACGAGCCCCATGTCCTTCTTGGTCATGGGGTCGTCGAAACCCCGGCCGATGAGCCGTTTGATGGCAAACAGGGTGTTTTCCGGGTTCGTCACCCCCTGGCGTTTGGCCGGCTGGCCCACGAGACGCTCGTCGGATTCCGTAAACGCGACCATGGACGGGGTCGTCCGCATGCCTTCCGCGTTCTCGATCACCTTGGCGTCCTTGCCGTCCATCAGGGCGACGCAGGAATTGGTGGTGCCCAGATCGATGCCGATCACCTTGCTCATCTAAATCTTCCCTTTTTCGCGGCGAGTTCGGGCGGCCCGCAAAAGCGCCGCCGCAACCTCTTCAATTCAATAAACATTCAATAAACAATCGAATGGGCGCCTCGCGCGGCGTTATATAGGATCGTAAGGCATGGGGCGCAACCGGCGCCACAAGATTCCATGCCGCGCTCGCCGCGGGCCGAGTTCCGGAGCGCCGCCGGCGGCCCTTATCACCGGTTCGATGCGTTGATCATATCCGCGAGCTACAAGACGGACATCCCGGCCTTCTACGGAACGTGGTTCATGAATCGCCTCGACGCCGGGTTCTGCCGCGTCGTCAATCCGTACGGCGGCCCGCCGTTCACCGTCTCGTTGCGGTCGGGTGCCGTCGACGGGTTCGTTTTCTGGACCCGGAACCTGCGCCCCTTCACCGCCGCCCTCGAGGATATCTCGTCGCGAGGCACCCCGTTCGTCGTCCACATGACGATCACCGGATATCCGCGGGCGCTCGAGCGCTCGACCATCGATCGCGGCGCGGCCGTCAGCGAGCTTCGCCAGCTTGCGCGGGCGTTCGGGACCCGCGCCGCCGTATGGCGTTACGACCCCATCGTGATCACCTCCGTGACGCCGGCGGCCCGGCATCGCGACCGGTTCGCCACGCTCGCGCGCGCGCTCGCCGGCGCGGTGGACGAGGTCGTGGTCTCCTTCGTTCATCCTTACCGCAAGACCGCGGCCAACTTAGGCCGTGCGGCGCGGGAATCGGGGTTCGAGTGGCGGGATCCCGGGGCGGCGGAGAAGCGCGCGCTGATCCAGGACCTGGCCGCGATCGCCGACGACCACGCGATCACGCTCACGGTCTGCGGCCAGCCCGAGCTGACCGGTGGCGGAATCGCGCAATCGCGTTGCATCGACGCGACCCGTCTCGGCGAGGTGGCGGGACGGCCGTTGCGGGTCCGCGAACGGGCGCAGCGCGGCACCTGCGCGTGCTGGGAATCGAAGGACATCGGGGCCTACGACAGCTGCCCGCAGGGGTGCGTCTACTGCTACGCCGTCCGCCGGCCGGAACTCGCCGGGCGCCGCGCCCGGGCGCACGATCCGGCGGGCGAGTTCCTGATCGCGCCGGATGCCCGCCATGGCGCCCCGCCAGGCGCGCCGGCGAGGGCGGTTGCGATTCCACGTGAGCGGAATTTGAGTTAGTGCTTTTCGTCCACTTTGGAGCCAGAGGATTTCTTCTTGCCCCGGGCATCGGCCTGTTTTTTGTACGCTTTCGCGGGGCCCTTTAAGGCGGGTTCGGCGCCCGGCTCGTTGGCGGCCTGCGGCGCCGCCTCTTCCGCCGCCGGCGCGGCCAACGGCGGCGTCTCTCCTCCCTTGGCGGTTCCCACCTTCGCCGGACGCAAGAGGCGGTCGTTAAGCATGTACCCTCTCTCCAGAACGTGAACCACGGTCCCGGGCGGTTTCGAGGGGTCGTCGAGCTCGAACATGGCTTCGTGAACGTTGTGATCGAACTTCTGACCGAGCGCCTCGATGGGCCGGATCCCCTGGCGTTCGAAGGCACTCAGCATCTCGCGTTCGGTCATCTCGACGCCCGAGACCACGGTGTAAAGGGCTTCGTTTTGGGAACGGTCGTCGGCGGAAACGCTTTCGAGGGCGCGACTCAGGTTGTCGGCGACTCTCAGCATTTCGCGCGCGAAACCGGCGATCGCGTACCGGGCGGCGTCCCGGCGGTCGCGCTCGGCGCGGCGGCGCACGTTCTCGATCTCCGCCAAGGCCCGCAACAGCTTGTCCTTGAGGTCCGCCACCTCGGCCGCGAGCGCCGCCGCATCGTCCGCCGCATCGTCCGCCGCATCGTCCGCCGCTTCCACGCCCGCCGCGCCATCCTCCGCAGTGGCGGCCTCTTCGCCCGGCGCCTCGTCCCCCTTCGCCGACGTTTCCTCGCGAACCGGCTCCGCCGCCTCGCCGGGCGCGACCGGCGGCTCGGCCGCACCGGTCTCTCCCGCTTCGTCGCCGGTCTTGGCGCCCGAAGGTTCCGTCTCGCGCGCCTCTTCGTCCCGTTCCGTCATGGTGTGGTTATTGCTCCCTAGAGCGGATCGCGCTTACACGATTGCGGGCGACCACGATCAGGTCTAGCCGATCAGGCGCCCGATCATCTTCGCCGTGTAGTCCACCATCGGGATGATGCGCGCGTAGTTCATGCGCGTCGGCCCGATGACGCCGATGGCGCCGATGATCTTCTCGCTGGTGTTCTGGTAGGGCGCGACGATCATCGAGCACCCCGTGATGTTGAAAAGCTGGTTGTCCGAACCGATGAAGATCTGGATTCCCTCGGCGTCGTCGGCCAGCGAGAGCAGCCGGACCATGGTTTCCTTGGTCTCGAGCGCCGCGAACAGCGTGCGAATGCGTTCCAGATCGGCGAGCGCGGTCACGTCCTCGAGAAGGGTCGCCTGCCCGCGAATGATGAGCGAGCCGTCGCGTTCCGCGCCCGACCACGTGGCGAGCCCGGCCTGGACCACCTTCGCGGTCAGCTCGTCGAGCTGGACCTGATGTTCGTCGAGCTCGGCGCGTATGGCATCGCGCGCTTCGCTCAGGGTCCGCCCCAAAAGACGCGCGCTCAAATAGTTGCTGGCTTCCGCCAGCACCGAGGGCGGCACCGTTGGCAGCGACTGGATGACCCGGTTTTCGACGACTCCGTTTTCCGTCACCATGACCACGAGGGTGCGCCCTGGGCTCAGGTTCACGAACTCGATGTGCCGCAGCGGGCTTTCGGTTTTCGGCGCGATCACCAGGCTGGCGCAATGGCAAAGCCCCGAGAGCGCGCTCGTGGCCTCCTCGAGGAGCCCTTCGAGGCTTTTGCCCAGGCTCGCGCAGCGGCCTTCTAAGTTCTTGCGTTCGTCCTCGCCCAGGTTCCCCACCTCGAGCAGTCCGTCGACGAACAGCCTGAGGCCGGCCTCGGTCGGCAACCTCCCCGCCGAGGTGTGGGGGGCGAAGAGAAGGCCCAGATCCTCGAGATCGGCCATGACGTTGCGAATCGTGGCCGGCGAGAGGCCGAGATCCACGCGCCTCGAAAGGGTCCGCGAGCCGATCGGCTCGCCCGTCTCCAAATACGTGTCCACGATTTCGCGGAACACTTGCCGCGAGCGTTCGTTCAGTTCCAGGATCATGGCCTTGCCGTATCCGTCGTGCCGCGGGGAATCTAGTAACCACCCCGCGCCGCGTCAACGAACCTCGGCGCCCCGGTCGCCAAGAGGGTTTACGCCGTTTCCGGCGAACGCTAGCCTCGCTGCCGCCGCTCCAGCCCGAACACGGAAATCCAAGGCCGCCCATGAGACCCTCCGGCCGCCGCCCGGACGAGCTTCGCCCGGTCGCCCTCGAGACCGGCTTCAACAAGTACGCCGAGGGCTCGTGCCTGGTCCATTTCGGCGACACCCACGTCGCGTGCATGGCAACCGTCGAGCAACGGGTGCCGGGTTGGATGCGCGGTACGGGGCGCGGTTGGATTACGGCCGAATACGGAATGCTGCCGCGCTCGACGAACACGCGCACCGAGCGCGAGGCCGCCCGGGGCCGGCAATCGGGGCGCACCCAGGAAATCCAGCGGCTGATCGGTCGCAGCTTGCGCGCGGTCACCGACCGCGTGGCCATGGGTGAGATACAGATCCGGGTGGACTGCGACGTCCTTCAGGCGGACGGCGGCACCCGCACGGCCGCGATCACGGGAGCGTTCGTCGCGGTCCGCGGGGCCTTCGACAGGCTGGTGGCGCTGGGCGTACTCGATGTGGTCCCCCTGATCGACCAAGTGGCGGCGGTCTCGTGCGGGGTCGTTCGCGGAACGCCGGTCCTCGACCTCGATTATGAAGAGGACAGTGCCGCCGAATCCGACACCAACTTCGTGCTGACCGGATCGGGCGGGATCGTCGAGGTGCAGGGCACCGCCGAGGAGCGGCCGTTCTCGGAATCGCAGTTCCTGGAGCTTCTCGGCCTCGCCAAGAAAGGGATCGGCGAACTGGCGGCCCTGCAAAAAACGGCGCTCGGAATCGAATGACGCCGGGGCGGGCGAAGGCGGCGCGCCAATTCGCGGGCGACGTGGTGGTGATCGCGAGCCACAACCCGGGCAAGGTGGAAGAGATCGCGGTGCTGCTTTCGGAATTCGGCATCGAGGCGCGGGGCGCGGGTGAATTGGGGCTGGCGGAGCCGACTGAGACCGGCGCGAGCTTCGCCGCCAATGCGATCCTCAAAGCCCGGGCGGCGGCGCGCGCGTCCGGCCAATCCGCGCTGGCCGACGATTCGGGGCTTGAAGTCGCGGCCCTCGCGGGCCGGCCCGGGATCCATTCGGCGCGCTGGGCGGGACGGACACGGGATTTCGGAGCGGCCATGCTGAAGCTCCACGACGTCTTGGGCGAGGCTGCCGACCGGCGCGCGCGGTTCGTCTGCGCGCTCGCGTTGTGCTGGCCCGACGGCCACCGCGAGGTGTTCGAAGGCGAGGTCCGGGGCCACCTGGTCTGGCCGCCGCGGGGGACGCGCGGCTTCGGATACGACCCGGTCTTCGTCCCCGAGGGGCGGACGCGGACGTTCGCCGAGATGGCGCCGGACGAGAAGAGGCGGATCAGCCATCGCGCCGATGCCTTCCGGCGTCTCGTCGGTGCGTGTTTCGCCGACCGGCGCGCGCCCGAGAATCGGCGGCGGCCATGACCGGGCCGCGCTTCGGCATCTACGTCCACTGGCCGTTCTGCGAATCCAAGTGTCCCTATTGCGACTTCAACAGCCACGCGGTCGAGTCCGTTGATCATGCGCGCTGGCGCGCCGCGCTTCTCGCCGAGCTCGCTCATTTCGCATCCGAAACGAAAGGTCGCGAAGTGGGCAGCCTCTTCTTCGGCGGCGGTACGCCGTCGCTGATGGAGCCCCAATCGGTGGCGGCGCTGATCGCCGCGGTCCGCCAGCATTGGCCCGTCGCGGACGATCTCGAAATCAGCCTCGAGGCCAACCCGTCGAGTTACGAGACCGAGCGGTTTCGCAGCTTTCTCGCGGCCGGGGTCGGCCGCCTTTCCCTCGGCGTCCAGTCGTTCGATGATGCGCGGTTGCGGTTCCTGGGCCGCCGACATACGTCCGGCCAGGCGGTTCGCGCGCTCGAGGAGGCGGGCGGGATCTTTCCCCGACTTTCGTTCGACCTGATCTACGCCCTTCCCGGCGAGACCCCCGATGCCTGGCGGCGCGAGCTCGACCAGGCGCTCGCCTACACGAAGGGGCACGTCTCGCTCTATCAGCTTACCATCGAGCCGGGAACGGCGTTCGCGAAGGCGCGCGTCCTGGGGGCCGACGAAGGAAGCGCGATCGCGCTTTTCGAGCTGAGCCAACGCACGCTCGCGGCTGCCGGGATGCCGGCCTACGAGATCTCCAATCACGCCCGGGCGGGCGAGGAATGCCGCCACAACCTTCTCTACTGGACCGGCGGCGACTATGTGGGCTGCGGCCCCGGCGCCCACGGACGGCTAACGGGCCCGCGGGGCACGATCGCCACCCGCCAGATCGCGCGCCCCGACGCATGGCTCGCCGCGGTCGAGGCGAACGGCCACGGCACCGCCAACGGGGCCGCGCTCGGGCCCGAGGAACGGCGCGACGAGCTGGTAATGATGGGCCTTCGACTGACGGAAGGGCTCGATCGCGCGGCGTTTCGAGCCGCGAGCGGCCTCGAAATCGAAGAGGCCCTCGACCCGACGCGCATCGAACGCCTGGCCGAAGAGGGGTTTCTGGTCGTCGACGCCCGCGGGCTGCGGGCCACGGCGCGCGGGCGGCGGCGGCTGGACGCCGCGATCCGCACCTTGCTCGCCTGAGCGATTTTCGAGGTCAGTTCATTCGCGCTTAAAAGGACCGCGGCGCGTCGCCGATCACCTTGGCGCCCTGGCGCTCTATCTCGAGAACCGCGAGCCCGCGCTCGGCGGTGCCGTCGGACCGGAAGCGGAAGACCCCGTCGCGTCCGGCGAAACCGCTGGACGCCCTCAAGGTGGCCGCCGAATAATCGGGGCCTCCTTCGGCGCCCGCAAGCACGACCGCCAACGCGGTTGCGTCGTAAGCGAGCGTCGCCAGCCGTCGCGGCTTGGCCCCGAACACGTCCTCGAACTTTCGTTCGAACTCGGCCCGGGCCTCGGGAGGCGGAGCTGCGAACCAGCCGCCGATGAGCGCCGGTTCGGCGCCGATGCCGGGTTCGTCCCACTGACCCGTGCCGAGGATGCGGATCTTGCCGGGGTCGATATCGTAGAACGGCAACAACGCCGCCACCGCTTGCAGCCGTTCGCCGCCGTCGGCGACCATCAGCGCGTCGAACGGAAGATCGCCGATCGTCTGAAGGTTCCGGAGGCGCGCAAGCGCGCGCCGGGCAACCTCGTCATCGCGGCTTTCGAGCTGTGCGCGCTGGGCGGCGAGCGCCTGCTTTCGCACTTCGAACCGGGCGAGCCGCTTGATGGGTGCGTTGAAGTCCTTGGCGAAGGGATCGTAGTACTCGATTCTCGACACGACGCCGCCCTCGCTCCGGACGGTGTGCTGCAGCGCCTCGACCACCGTGATGCCGAATTCGTTGTCGGGCGCGATGGCCGCGAACCGCCGGAGCCCGCGCGAGCGCGCGTAGGCGACCACGCGTTCCACGTCGGCCTCGGGAAAGAATCCCATGGTGTAAACCCCGTCGCCCGCCACCGAGCGATCGCTCGAAAAGGCGAGCATTCCGATGGCGGCCGCGCGGGCAAACGGGGCCGCGGCGACGACCGATTTCGCCAGCAACGGCCCCAGGATCAGGGCCGCCCGATCGGCGATCGCCAACGACGCGGCGTCGGCCGCGCCTTCTGGCGTTCCGCGCGTGTCGTGGACGAGAAGCTCGAAGCGGTCGTCGGCGAAGTCGAACATCGCGAGTTGAGCCGCTTTCAGCATGTGGTCGCCGAGCGCTCCGTTCGCGCCCGAAAGCGGTAGCAAAAGCGCGACCCGCGTGTTCGACAACGCAAGCAAGGGTGGCGGCGGATCGCTCGCGAAGGGCTCGCGCGCCGGCGCCCGCGGCTGGGGCGGCATCCGCAGCGCGGGTCCCAACGACGGCATTGCGCGAGCGCGCGCCGAAGCGACGGGGTCGCGCGCGACCGGCGCCGGTACCGGCGCCGCGCTTCGGTCCGTCACGGCCGCGGGCACCGGCTCGGCCGCAGCGGCGGGCGGCGCGGATTCGGGTTTGGCCGGCTCGGTCGCGGCGGCGGGTGGCTGCGCTGGGCGCGGTGTTCCGCGGACACCTTGCACCAGCTCCGCCACTGTTGGAGACTCGCAGGCGGCGAGAACCAAAGCGAAGATGAGTATCGGGACGATCGCGCGTGGCGAGAAAAGGCCAAAAATCGGAATCCGGCGGATCACGGTCCCATACCTCTCGGGGCTCGGGCGGCGCGCCCGAGGGTACCGACCGCGCGCGTCCGCGTAAACGGACCTTCCGGCCGGGTGCGGCCGACGGGCTGGAGGCGGGTCTCTACGTCGTCGCCACGCCGATCGGGAATGCGAGCGACATCACCTTGCGGGCGCTTGCCATCCTCGAAGCGGCGGCCGTCATCGCTTGTGAGGATACCCGCGTCACCCGAAAGCTTCTCGCCCGTCACGGTGTCGCGACGCCGCTCACGATCTATCACGATCATAATGCCGAGCGCGTCCGCCCGGCGCTCATGAAGCGACTGAAAAATGGCGAAACGGTGGCGCTGGTCTCGGACGCGGGCACGCCCCTGGTCTCGGACCCCGGCTACAAGCTGGTCCGCGCCTGCATCGAGGCGGGCGTCCCGGTCACGGCGCTTCCCGGCCCGTCGGCGCCGCTCGCCGCGCTGGTGGTGTCGGGACTGCCCACCGACCGGTTTCTGTTCGTCGGATTCCTTCCCTCGCGCACGCCGGCACGGCGCAAAGTCCTGGCCGAGTTGAAGGACGTGTCCGCCAGTCTGATCGTCATGGAATCGGTGCGCCGTCTGGCGGTAACGCTCACCGACATGCACGCGGTGCTGGGCGCGCGGCCGGCGGCCGTGGCGCGGGAGCTGACCAAAGCGTTCGAAGAGGTGCGGCGCGGCACGCTCGAGACTCTCGCCCGGCACTACCATGACCGCGGCCCGCCCAAGGGCGAAGTCGTGGTGGTGGTCGGCCCGCCCGAGGACGCGGAAAGGGTGGCGGACGCGGACGTGGACGCGCTTCTCGAGGCAGCGCTCGGGCGCACCTCGGTGCGCGACGCGGTCGCCGAGGTGGCGTCGGCCACGGGCCGGCGAAGGGCGGAGGTGTACACCCGCGCGCTCGCCATCGAGCGGACTCGCCGGCGATGACGCGCCCACCCCGACGACGCGCGGTCCGCTCCCGCCACCGCGCGCGGATATTTGGCCGCGTCGCCGAGGGACTGTGCGCGTGGTTCCTGCGCCTCAAGGGCTACCGCATCCTCGCCCGCAGGTTCCACTCCGGTGGGCGAGATCGATCTCGTCGCCGCGAGACGGGGGACGCTCGCCATCGTCGAGGTCAAGGCGCGACAAGACGTGGCCACCGCCGCCGAGGCACTGGGCGCCCTGCAACGCGCTCGGATCGTTCGCGCCGCCGAGGCGTTCATGGCGGAGTACCCGGCATGGGCCGGCATGCGGGTCCGGTTCGACGTGATCCTCGTCCGGCCTTGGGGACCGCCGGTCCACATGCAGGACGCGTGGCGGCCCGATGACCGAACCTGAATGGCCGAGCGGGAACCCGCCATCAAGGTCTTTCGGCGCCGCCACGCGGCAACTAGAATGCGGGCCATGGTCCCGAGGCACCGTCTTCCTCCGCGTTTGGTCCGATCGTTTTCGCGACGCGTGGGCCGTTGGGCGCCGTCGATCCGCGCTTTCGTCGCGCTCGCTCTCGCGCTTGGGCTTTCGGGCTGCGCCGGGACCGTCGTCGGCGGCGTCGCGGTGGTGGGCGTGGCGGCCTACCAAGAGCGCGGCCCCGAAGGCGTCGCCCGCGACTTCAAGATCATGCTCGGGGTCCGGGAGTTGTGGTTGCAGCACGACCTCACCCTCGGCGCGCGGGTCGGTCTCGACGTGTACGAGGGACGGGTGCTGCTGACCGGCGTCGTCCGCGAAGAGAGGACGCGCGCCGACGCCGTAAGGCTGGCGTGGACGGCCGACGAGGTCGTCGACGTGATCAACGAGATCGAGGTCTCGGACGGTGTCGGCGCCGAGACGCTGGCCCGCGATTCGTGGATCACGACCCAACTGGTGGTGAAGCTGACGTTTGATAAGGACGTGCACGCGGTGAACTACGTGGTCGAGACGGTGAACGGCGTCGTCTACTTGATCGGCATCGCGCGCGACCGGGCCGAGCTGGACCGGGTGATCGCCAAGGCGCGCGCGATTCCCTACGTCCGCCGCGTCGTCGACCACGTTCGCGTCAAGCCCGAATCATG
>JAKZXM010000251.1:0-10147 GCA_047514975.1 Rhodospirillales bacterium | reverse complement strand
GGGCTCGCCGCGGCGCGCCGAGATGCCCGGTCGGCGGGGCTCTGGACGTCCCGGTCTCTTGCCGCGCGAACGATCCTCGGCCTCCTCGGATTCACCGCCTTCCAGGGCCTTGAGTTTCGCGGCGGCCAGCGCCGCCGCGGCCTTGGCCTGCTCCTCGCGGCGCCGCGCCTCCTCATCTTCGGCCTTGCGGCGCTCGTCCTCCTCTTCGCGGTGGCGCGTCTCCTCCTCTTCGGCTTGGCGGCGCGCCTCTTCGGCCGCCGCCTCGAGCTCCTCGGCCGTCGGCGCGACGTCCGGCGGCGCCTCTCCCCCCTCAAGCTGTTCGGCGCGGCGCGGCGCTTCCGAAGCCTGGCGCGCGTCCTCGAACGCGCGGGCGCGAACCGCCTTCTCTTCGCTTGTAAGATGGTCCGCGGTCGACGCGCCGGCGGTGGCGGGCGCGCGGGCGAGTGCGGCGGCCCCGGACACCGGCACCGCTTCGCCGCCCTCTTTGACGTCCGCCGCCTCGCCCGACGAATCGAGGGCGTAGGTCCGCTTTCGCCGGACCTCAACGGCGACGACCTTGGAGCGGCCGTGCGAGAAGCTCTGACGAACCTGGCCGCTCTCGACCGTCTTCTTGATCTCGAGCTTCCCCGGCTGGGCCAGGCTCAGGGGCTTCTTTCGAGCCGTCTCGTCCGTCTCTTGTTCCTTCGTCTCGCTCATCTCAATCCATCTGCGCCGGTTTCGTTCCGGCCCTCTGTGCCGGCGTCGTTCCGGCCCCGTCGTCCCCTTCCGCCGACCGCCGCCGGACCGGGTTCATGCTCCCCGACGGCCTGGCGCCGGTACGCGAGAAGGCGCTGGACCTCGTCCATCAGGCGTTCGGCGAAGCGTCCCGGCGCGATGACGAAGCAAACGCCGAACGAACGTCCCATGGCGGCCCCGAGCGCAGCGCCCTCGAACGCCTCGATCAACGGAATATCGCGCGCCAGCGACTTGAGCTTTTGGCGCGCGGACGGCGAGCCGTCGACGGCCGCGAGCACCAAGCCGCCCCGGCCAGCGTTGATCCACGCCTTTACTCTCTCGAACCCGGCCGCCGCCTCGCCCGCCCGCCGTGCGAGCCCGACGAGATCAAGGCAACGACGCGCCATCAACCCCTCCACCCGATCGGCGAGATCGGCGGGAATGGTGACGCGCGCCCTCGCCGCCCTGGCGAACGCGTTCGTAGCGCACGCCGTATTTACCACATCACGACGCGACCTCAACCACAATCCGCGACCCGGCAGGCGGCTGTCGAGGTCCGGCGCAAGCGCGCCGTCGGGGGCCACGACGAAGCGAATCAGCGCCGATTTCGGGAGTCGCGCACCGGACACGAGACACCGGCGCAGGGGCTCGGGCTCGGCGGGGCCCCGACGCTCGCCGGTCCTCGATCGAACACCCATCGCGGTTCGCTGCGCCCCGCCCTAGACCGGCGGGTCCCCGGGCACCGTTTCGCGGCTGGCGGCGACGTCCTCGGGGACCCCTGGGTCGGCGCCCTCGTCTTCGCCGCCTTCGCTGCGATCGCCCGGTGGCGCGACGTCCTCGCCCTCGAACCAGTGCGCCCTTGCCGCCATGATGACCTCGTTGGCCGTATCCGCGCTCAGCGAACCCTCGGACACGATCTCAAGAAGCTCGTCGCTCGCGAGATCGCCGAGGTCGTCGAGGGCCTTGACGCCGTTTTCGCCGAGGGCGACGAGACAGGCCGGCGTCAGCCCCTCGATCCCGGCGATATCGTCGGAGACGCCGAGCTCCTGGCGACGGCGCGTGTACTCGGCGTCCTTCTCGGCAAGGAACGCACGGGCGCGCTCCTGCAATTCCGCCGCGATGTTTTCGTCGAACCCCTCGATCTCGACGAGGTCTCCGGCCGGCACGAACGCCACCTCCTCGACCGTGGAAAACCCCTCCGTGACCAGGAGGTGGGCGATCACTTCGTCGACGTCGAGGGAATCGATGAACAACTGCGAGCGCGAACGAAATTCCTCGGTGCGGCGCTCCGATTCCTCGGCCTCGGTCAGGATGTCGATGTCCCAGCCGGTGAGCTGCGAAGCCAAGCGAACGTTCTGGCCGCGCCGGCCGATGGCGAGGCTGAGCTGTTCGTCCGGCACCACCACCTCGATGCGGTGGGCTTCCTCGTCGAGGACGACCTTCGCCACCTCGGCGGGCGCCAGCGCGTTGACGATGAAGGTCGCGGGATCGGGCGACCACTGGATGATGTCGATCTTTTCGCCCTGGAGTTCGCCGACCACCGCCTGAACCCGCGATCCGCGCATGCCCACGCAGGCGCCGACCGGATCGATGCTGGAATCACTGGAAATCACCGCGATCTTGGCGCGCGAGCCCGGATCTCGGGCCACCGCCTTGATCTCGATGATCGCGTCGTAGATTTCCGGGACCTCCTGGGCGAACAGGCTGGCCATGAAATGCGGATGGCTGCGCGAGAGGAAAATCTGGGGTCCGCGCGGTTCCTCGCGGACCGCGACGATGTGGGCGCGGACCCTGTCGCCGTTGGAAAAGTGCTCCCGGGGGATGCATTCATCGCGCCGCAAAAGCGCCTCGGCCCTCCCCAGATCGACGATCACGTTCCCGAACTCGACGCGCTTGACGAGACCGTTGACGATTTCGCCTTCCCGGTCCTTGAACTCCTCGAACTGCCGCTTGCGTTCGGCCTCGCGCACCTTCTGGACGATAACCTGCTTGGCGGTCTGGGCGGCGATCCGTCCGAAATCAATTGGCGGCAGGGGCTCGATCAGGAACTCGCCGACCTCGGCGTCGGGTTTCCGCTTGCGCGCCGTCTCCAAATTGATCTGCGTCGCGTCGTCCTCGATTTCCGCGGCCACCTCGAGGTAACGGGCCAGCTTGATGGCGCCGGATTCCCGGTCGATGGTCGCGCGAATGTCGTGCTCGTGCCCGTATTTGGAACGGCCGGCCCTCTGGACGGCCTGTTCCATGGCCTCGAGAACCTCGTCGCGGTCGATGCCTTTGTCACGGGCCACCGTTTCCGCCACCTGGAGAAGTTCCAGGCGCGTGTAGACTCCCTCGTTTTCCATGGGTTCTAACCCTCGTCAGCTCACTTGTTCGCGCTCTTTGCGCAACAACGCGTCGGTCATGACCAGTTTCGCCTGGGCGATGTCGTCGATCACGATGGCACGCTCGATGCCGTCGACCACGATGCGCACGGCACCGCCGTCGAACCCCAAGAGCCGGCCGCGGAAGCGTTTTCGACCGTCGATCTCGCGGGCCGTGGTCAGCTTGGCCTCGCGGCCCGCGAAGCGCTCGAAGTCCTCGGGCCTAACCAGCGGGCGATCGATTCCAGGCGAGCTCACCTCGAGCGTATAAGAGCCGGCGATAGGATCGTCCACGACCAAGACCGCCGATACGGCGCGCGAGATGTCGGCGCAATCGTCGACCGTGATCGACCCGCCACCGTGACGCTCCGCCATGATCTGCAACCGGGGCCTGTGCTCGCCGAGCACCAGCACCCGGACGATGTCGAACCCGCGTTCGCGCACCGCTGGCGCAATCAGGCGTTCGATTCGGTGCGGCAGGTCCGCGTCGCTTGCGAGTCGGCCGTGACCGTTTCGCGGCATTGCCGAATTCAGACCAAAATAAAGGGTGGGCCGGCGGCCCACCCTCGTCCATTCCAAACCCAAGGGCGATATTCGTAACGCAGCACTTGCGCAACAACCAATATATACTCCGGCGGACACCGAATACAAGGGGGCCGTTCGTCGCCCGCGCGGACATCTTCGCCTGGTACCCATGTCGCCGGGTTGAGCCGTTACCTATGCATCCGGATCGGACCGCTACGCTTGGGACGGCCGGGCGGGGGTGCGGGCTGGAAACGGCTAAACGGATAAGTCGCTAAGCGCGCGACCGGCGCACGAACCGCAAGTGCATGCACGCACGACCTTGGCGTTCGGCCTTGGCCTCGTAGCGGGTCACGATCGCGTCGCCGGGACGGCGCCAGTCCGCGCGCGTCCGGGCGGGCCAGGCGAAGCGCATGTCCCGGCCCACAAGCTCGAGGGTCCGGCGCACGTATTCCGCATGATCGCTCGCGAACCGGAGCTCCGCGCCGTCGCGCATGAGGCGCGCCAGGGAATCCAGATTTTCGGCCGAGATGAAGCGCCGTGCCGCGTGGCGGGTCTTGGGCCAGGGATCGGGAAAGAGAACGAAGACCCGCCCGACGCTCGCGTCCGGAAGCCGCCGCATCAACAGGCGTGCATCGTCGTCGAAGATGCGGACGTTGGTGATCTCTTCGCGCGCCATGTTGGCGAGCAGCGCGGCGATACCGTTGACGAACACCTCGCATCCGATGAGTCCGACGTCGGGATGCGCGCGCGCCTGGGCGGCGAGGTGTTCGCCCGATCCGAACCCGACCTCGAGCCACAACTCGCGGACGGGCCACGGGAACAGGGCGTCGGTCCGGATGGGACCCGATTCGGGCACCGTCAGGCGTATCGCGGGCAGCATGTCCGCGATCAGCCGTCGGCGTCCGGGGCGCAGACCGTGCCCGCCCCGGCGCCCGTACAACCACCCGTACGACCGCCCGTACGACCGATTGTCCCGAGATGCGTCTGGCGCGCGGCCGCTCAACGCGCCGCGAGCGCCGCACGCAATGCCGGCACCAGGTCCGTGCGCTCCCATGAAAACCCGCCGTCGGGTTCCGGGGCCCGGCCGAAGTGGCCGTACGCCGCGGTCCGGGCGTAGATCGGGCGGTTGAGTTTCAGGTGTTCGCGGATCCCCCGCGGCGAAAGATCGACGAGGCTTTGAAGCACGTCGGACAGTTTGCAGCCGTCCACGCGTCCGGTCCCGTGGGTGTCGATATAGAGCGATAGGGGCTTGGAGACGCCGATCGCATAGGAAATTTGGATCGTGCACCGCTCGGCGAAATCGGCCTCGACCACGTTCTTGGCGAGATAGCGCGCGGCGTAGGCCGCCGAGCGGTCGACCTTGGACGGGTCCTTGCCCGAAAACGCGCCGCCGCCATGGGGCGCCGCGCCCCCGTATGTATCGACGATGATCTTGCGCCCCGTGAGCCCCGCATCGCCGTGCGGCCCTCCGATCACGAATCGGCCCGTCGGGTTGACGAAAAATTTTTCGTCTTCGCACATCCAACCCTCGGGCAACACGTTGAGCACGTGCGGGCGGACGATCTCGCGAACCTTGTCTTGAGAGAGCCCTTCGGCGTGCTGGGTGGACACGACCACGGCCGCGGCCCGGAATGGCTTGCCGTCCGCGTAAGCGAGGGTCACCTGGCTTTTCGCGTCCGGGCCCAGTTCCGGTTCGGCACCGGAATGGCGGGCCTCGGCGATGGATTTCAGGATGGCGTGCGCATAGTAGATGGGCGCCGGCATCAAGACGTCGGTCTCGCGGCACGCATAACCGAACATCATGCCCTGGTCGCCGGCGCCTTCGTCCTTGTTGCCGGCCGCGTCCACGCCAACGGCGATGTCCGCGGACTGATCATGTACGTAGACCTCGACCTCGGCCCTCTGCCAGTGAAAACTCTCCTGTTCGTAGCCGATCTCCTTGATCGCCGTGCGGGCGATGTTCTCGAGCCTGTCGTGGGGGATCAATACGAGACCACGGACCTCGCCGACGATGACGACGCGGTTGGTGGTGCACAGGGTCTCGACGCCGACGCGCGCGTGGGGATCGACCGTGATATAGGCGTCGACGATCGCGTCGGAAATGCGGTCGCAGATCTTGTCCGGGTGCCCCTCGGAGACGGATTCACTCGTGAACAGGTACTCGCCGTTCTTCACGTTACGCGCCCCTGCTCAGCGGGTGGCCGAGTTGCCCGGCATCCCGACGCCCATCCGTCGCGACTCCACGAGCGGGAATGGGTATTCGCGTTTAAGTTGTCGTGTTGCACGCTCGAACGTGGCCTTGAAATCAACGCATGCATCCGGCGTTGCCAGCACCCCTCGCGACCACGTCTTACGGCCGGCGTTCAACCCGCCCGCAAGAACGCGGGACCGACCGCGCCGTTTCGTCCACCCTTGCGGGCGGCGGTTTTTGTTGCAAGCTTTAATACGAGCGTCAAGGAATTTCGACCCGTCCCCGTGCGCCGCCGCGCGCGACGCCGGAAAAGCGAATTCAACGACCCGTTTTTCGGCGCACCGGCCCGCCCAGCGATTTCGTCAGCTCGAACAGTTGCTTTCGCACCTTCGGATCGGTGATCCGGTAATAGGCGCGCGCCAGCTCCAGGGTTTCACGGCGGGTCAAGGAATCGTCGACGTACGGTTGCTGTGCTTGGTCCGCGAGGCCCTTGGCGCCGTGACGGCGGTGCGGCGCGGCGATGTCCTCGGTCATGTCGTCGAAGAAGTACGAAACCGGCACATCGAGGATCTGACTGAGTTGATAGAGGCGGCTCGAGCCGATGCGGTTGGCGCCGCGTTCGTATTTTTGAATCTGCTGGAAGGTCAAACCGAGCGCCTGACCGAGCTTATCCTGACTCATCCCGAGTAGGGTGCGGCGCAACCGGAGTCGTGCGCCCACGTGAATGTCGACGGGGTTCGGACCACCCTTCGCCGACGCTCGCGGCCGCTTCCTTTGCGGCCGGGCTGCAGTCGCGGCCTTCATGCCAAACCAAGCCCCCTTGTGGGTGCGTACGCCGAAAACGCGCCGCGGGGGCGTTCGGCACCTGAATGTCAACTTGCAATATGATTGGGCGAGGCAAAGGGGTCAATAGTGATATTGGAGAAAAATTGGAATTATTCTAGGTGCGATTAGAAATCGCAAAGATAGAATATTTAAATCAACTACAATCGAAAGTGAAGGATAATTACTATTGGTTGTATTTTCAATCTAATACACTATGTTAAGTATCATTACTATAAGTTGTATTTTCTCACTATTACACCAGATGATATCGCGGCGGCGATGACCATCAGGAGCGCCCAATCACCGAGACGGCCGTAGGGCGTCGCGCCTTCGAGCGACGCGGGAAGCGCTGCGTCCACCACGCCCTTGCGCCCCAAGGGCAACGAGACCGTGGTTCGCCCGTAAGCGTCGACGACGCCCGAGATCCCCGTGTTCGCCACCCGCACCAGGGGAATTCCCTCCTCGACCGCGCGCAATTTGGCCGCCGCGAAATGTTGGTACGGACCCGCCGAGACGCCGAACCAGCCGTCGTTGGTGACGTTGACGAGCCAGTTCGGCCGCCGCGCCGGATCGACGACGCTTCCCGGAAAGATCGCCTCGTAGCAGATCAACGGACCGACCGGCGGGAGGCCCGGAAGATCGAGCGTCCGGCGACCCTCGCCAGGCGAGAAATCGGTTCTGCCCGAGGTGATCTTGGACAGACCGAGGATGTCTCGATAGGGCACGTATTCGCCGAAGGGGACCAGGCGATGCTTGTCGTAGGTCCCCACGAGGCGTCCCGCGGCGTCGATCGCGAAAAGGCTGTTCCAGACGCGATAGGGGACCGTTTCCGGAGGCGTGCGCCGCGGCGCGCCGAACAGGGTAAGCCCCCCCGCCGGCGTCGCCTCGGCGATCAAGGCACGGATGGCGGGCTCATCCTCGACGAAGAACGGCACCGCCGTCTCGGCCCAGATCACATGGGTCGGCGGCGGGCCCGCGGCAGCGCCATCGACGCCATCGACGCTCAGTCGCGCCTGTTCGACGACGTGACCGAGGCGCGAATTGGATCGCCACTTATCGGCCTGGGGAATGGCGGGCTGCACGAGTCGCAGGCGGACCCCGGCGACGAATTGCGTTTCCGCGTGGGCGAGCCGGAACGCGCCGCCTGCCCACACGAGCGCCAACGGCGCGGCCATCAAGCCGATGGCCAGCGCCGCTCGGCGCGGGCGCGCCGTCGCGCCGGCATCGGCGAGAAGCGCCGGAGCGGCCGCCGCGGCGACCGTGAGGAGGCCGAGTCCGTGTACGCCAAACAAAGCGGTCGCCTGGATCATGGAATCGGATACCGTCCATACGGTCCCGACGAGGTTCCACGGCAAGCCGGTGAAGGCCCAGCTCCGCACCCACTCGAGCACCGTCCAGGCGACGGCGAATGCCGCTACGCGGCCCGGGCCGAGGCCGTGAAAGACCCGGCCGAGCAGCGTCGCGAGCGCCGGAAAGGCCGCGCACGCGCCCGCCAGCCCGGCGACCGCGAAGGGCGCCATCCAGGCGTGGCGACCGGCGTCCACCAGGAAGGCGAACGCGATCCAATAGAGCCCACTCGCGAAGTGCCCGAGACCGAACCACCAGCCAACCGCGAGCGCGTCGCGACGCCGCGCGCTCGAATCGATGAGCAGGAGAAGGCCTGAGAACGCGGGAACCAGAAGGAAGACGAGATGCAACGGCGGCATCGCCGCGGTCGCCGAGACGCCCAGCGCAGCGGCCAACGCCGCCCGGCGCGCGGGTCCGAGTGCGGCCAGTCGGACCGACAGCGAATTTGCGGCGCCGGCCCCCGGCGTGGCGGCGGACCGCGATCGCGCCGGGGGAAACGCGCGGCTCACGGTTGCGGGCGCTGGTCCGGCCTGGCGCTCGGAGGAACGTTCCTGATCCGCAGGCGCTTGATCCGCCGCGGGTCGGCCTCCAGCACCTCGAACTCGAGGCCCGAAGGGTGGCCGACGAGCTCGCCCCGGATCGGCACCCGGCCGGTGAGCGAGAAGACCAGCCCGCCAAGCGTGTCGACGTCATCGCGCTCTTCGCCGCTGAGGAACGGCCCGACCCGTGCCTCGAGGGTCTCGACGGTCACGCGCGCGTCGGCGTCCAAGGTCCCGTCGGTCCTTTCGATGAGACGCGGCTCGAGCGAGCGGTCGTGCTCGTCCTCGATTTCTCCGACAATCTCCTCGACCAGGTCCTCGATCGTGACGAGCCCGTCCACGCCCCCGAATTCGTCCACCACCAGGGCCATGTGCGAGCGCTTAACCCGCATCTCCAAGAGCAGCTCCAGCACCTGCATCGACGGCGCAACGAACAGGACCTTGCGCACGATCTTGGTGAGCGCGAAGGCCGAATCCTGGCCCCGCCACGCGAGCACGTCCTTGATGTGAACCATCCCGACGGCGTCGTCCAGCGTCTCGCGGTAAACGGGAAGCCGCGAATGCCCTGCCAGGGTCATGGCCTGGATCACGTCGGCCAGCCGGGCCTCGACGTCGATGGCGACGATGTCGGCGCGGGGCACCATCACGTCGCGGACGGTGCTGCCGCGCAGCTCGAGGATGTTCGCGAGCAACGTGCGCTCGTCGTGATCGATCGGGACCTCGGAATCGTCGCGCTCTTCGATGAGTTCCTCGAGGGTGTCGCGCGCCAAGCCCTCTCCGTTGCGCAATCCGCGAAGGCCTTTGAACCAGGTTCGAATTGAATGTGCGAGTGACGTCGGGTGTCCGGCCCCGCTTTCGCGGGGCGAGCTAGTCGAGGATTGGTCGTCCATTTCGCGGGATCATTCCTGCGAGGAGCCGGCGCGAAATTCGGCGCCGGAAAGCGATGACAGAATCGTCACCTCCAGCCGTTCCATGCGTTCGGCGGCCTCGTCGGTCTGGTGATCGAACCCTAGTAGATGAAGCATACCATGGACCACGAGAAGACTTAAGTGGTCCGCCAGGCGCCTGTCCGCGGTCGCGGCCTCGGCCGCCGCGGTTTCATAGGCGACGACGACATCGCCGAGCACGGTCGGCCCGCCGCCGGCGCCGCGTTCGTCCACCGATTCGCCCTCGAAGGACAGCACGTTGGTGGCGGCGTCGCGGCCGCGATAGTCCCGGTTCAAGGACCGCACGCGCGCGTCGTCGGCGAGCAGGAGGCTGACCTCGGAGCGGCGGTCACGGCGAACGCCCGCGCCCGCGAATGCCGCCAGCGCGGCGCGGCGGCAAATGTCTTCGGCTTCGGCGAGCCCTTTGCGCCAGCCCGCGGCGCAAATGGTCACGTCGACCGCGAGCCCGGGCGCGGTCTTGGCGTCGACGGCCATCATGTCTCGCGCGCGGAATTCGCATCGCGCTCCATTCGCTGGTAGGCCTGAACGACCCGCGTCACCAGCGCGTGGCGAACCACGTCCTGGTCGGAAAAGGTTATCACGGCCACGCCATCGAGATCGCGGACCACGTCCACGGAATCGCGCAGGCCCGATCGCGCGCCGCCAAGAAGGTCGATCTGAGAGAGATCGCCCGTCACGACCATGCGCGCGTTCTCGCCC
>JAKZXM010000250.1:0-9001 GCA_047514975.1 Rhodospirillales bacterium | reverse complement strand
CTCATGGACACGGCCCGGGCCGACGCCCAAGGCGAGCGCTCGGCGTGACGGAACGGACCCGGCACGAAGCGCGTGATGATTATCGGGATCGGGACGGATCTTCTCGACGTCCGTCGCCTGGAAAGAACCCTGAATCGGTTCGGCACGCGCTTTTGCGAACGAATCTTCGCCACCGATGAGCGCGCCCGCGCGGAAGCCCGCGCCGACCCCGCTCGGACCTACGCCCAATATTTCGCCGCCAAGGAAGCTTGCTCCAAGGCCCTCGGGACCGGTTTACGCCAAGGCGTTTTCTGGCGCGACATGCGGGTGGACAACCTGCCATCGGGCAAGCCCACCATGATGCTGACGGGCGGCGCGAAACGACGCCTCCAGGCGTTGACGCCGCCCGACATGGAAGCGCGCATCGACGTAAGTTTGACCGACGAGCGGCCGTTCGCTCACGCGGTCGTCGTGATCTCCGCGGTGCCCATCCCATGAAACGGGTGCGCGGCCCGGCGATCGGGCGATCGGGACAAGCGTCTTGACAGGGTTGCTTCGAGCCCGCTAAACCGAAACCGCACCCTATTGCTAACTCATGCAAATAAATGAATATCAGTCGCTTAATCGATTTGTCTAATGTCTAAGCGTAAGTCGAACACGACCCTTGAGGTAATCAAGACGTTCATCTATGCCGGATTGATCGCGCTCGTGATCCGGACATTCGCGTTCGAGCCGTTCAACATCCCCTCGGGCTCGATGATTCCGACCCTATTGGTCGGCGACTTCCTGTTCGTCTCGAAATATTCTTACGGCTACAGCCGGTATTCGCTGCCTTTCGGGCTGCCCCTGATACCGGGCCGCGTTTGGTCGCGATGGCCCGAGCGCGGCGACGTGGCGGTCTTCAAGCTGCCCTCCAATACCAAGATCGACTACATCAAACGCATCGTCGGGCTGCCCGGCGACGTTATCCAGTTGCGCCAAGGCGTTCTCCACGTCAACGGCACGCCCGTGAAGCGCGAGCGGATCGCGGATTACGTGGTGCGGAACGCATCCGGCAACAGCCGCAGGTTGGCGCGATATGTCGAGACCTTCGCCAACGGACGCAGCCACGTCATCGTCGAAGAAAGCGAGAACGGTCCACGGGATTCGACCAAACCCTACACGGTGCCCGAGGGCAATGTGTTCGCCATGGGGGACAATCGCGACAACTCGCAAGACAGCCGAATTATCGGGCCCGTACCGATCAAGAACCTCGTGGGGCGCGCGGAGTTCCTTTGGTTCTCGATCGACGGCGCGTTCTTGGAATTCTGGAAATGGCCGTGGACGATTCGCTTCGAGCGCCTGTTCGACGGCATCGAATGACGGCGCGCCGCGAGGCCGGCGCCGGCGGGCTCGAAAAGACGCTCGGATACACGTTTACGCGCGCGGGCCTTCTGTGCCGGGCCCTGACCCACGCAAGCGCGGCCGGAAAGCCCGGGGCCGCGGAACGATCTTACGAGACCCTGGAGTTCCTCGGCGACCGCGTGCTGCGACTGGTGGTCGCCGAGCTTTTGTTCCATCGCTACGCGAACGAGAACGAAGGCGCGATCGCGAGCCGTCACGCGACCCTTGTCAGCGGCAAGGCCCTGGCGCGGGTGGCGCGCAACATCGGGTTGTCGAACCACCTGATCCTCGCCCCCGGCGAAGACGACAGCGGCGGCCGGCGCAATCCGGCGCTTCTCGCCAACGCGTGCGAAGCCGTGATCGCTGCGCTTTACCTGGACGGCGGACTCGCGGCCGCGTCCGACTTCATCCACCGCCACTGGACGGCGCTGATGGAGGCGCAGGCGGAACCCCCCAAGGATCCCAAGACGGCGCTGCAAGAATGGACTCAGGCCGAATCCATGGGCCTGCCCGTCTACCGCGAGGTGGAACGCACGGGGCCCCCGCACGCGCCCGTCTTCGAGGTCGCCGCCCGCGTTGGGCGACTCGCGCCGGCCATGGGCCGCGGCGCGACGAAGCGGGTCGCCGAGCAGGCGGCGGCGGCGGCCCTGCTCCAGCGCCTGACGCGGCGGCGGAAGAAATCCGCATGATCCAAGGGGCGCACCGCAAGGCGTGCGGTTTCGTCGCCATCCTGGGCGCCCCCAACGTCGGCAAATCGACGCTGGTCAACCGCCTCGTCGGCGCCAAGGTCACGATCGTCACGCCCAAGGTGCAGACGACGCGCACCCGGGTGCTCGGAATTTGCGTGGTCGGCGACTCGCAGATCGTGTTCGTCGACACGCCGGGCATCTTCGCGCCCAAGCGCCGCCTCGACCGGGCGATGGTGGCCGCCGCGTGGGGCGGGGCCGCGGACGCCGATCTGGTGGCGGTCCTGGTCGACAGCGCCCGCGGAGTCGACGGCGACACGGCGCGCATCCTCGAGCGGTTGCGGAGTCGCGATCGGGAGACGGTGCTCGTCCTGAACAAGATCGACCGGGTGAAGAAGCCCGCGCTGCTCGCCTTGGCCGCCGAGGCGCACGCGGCCGCGCCGTTCGCCGAAACCTTCATGATCTCGGCCCTGAACGGCGACGGCGTCGACGCGGTGAAGGCGTACTTCGCAAGCACCGTGCCCGAGGGTCCGTGGCTCTTCCCCGAAGATCAGATTTCCGACACGCCGCTCCGCCTTATGGCCGCGGAAGTGACGCGCGAGAAGGTGTTTCTCGAGCTTCGCCAGGAGTTGCCCTACCAGGCGGCGGTCGAAACCGAACGCTGGCAGGAGCGCGCCGACGGAGGCGTCCGAATCGACCAAGTCATCTTCGTCGAACGCGACAGCCAGAAGGGCATCGTGCTCGGGAAGGGCGGTCAACGCGTCAAGGCGATCGGCGCGGAATCCCGGCGCGATCTCGAGGAAATGCTCGAGCGCCCCGTGCATCTCTTTCTGTTCGTCAAGGTTCGCGAACGCTGGGGGGACGATCCCGAGCGCTACCGCGAATGGGGGCTCGATTTCAACGCCTGAGGGCGCGACCGGCCCGGACGGTTGGTGACGGAATGGAATGGATCGACGACGCCATCGTGCTTTCGACCCGGTCCCACGGAGAGACTTCGGCCATCGCCAGCGTACTGAGCCGCGAGCACGGCCGGTACGCGGGCCTCGTGCGCGGCGGTGCGGGAAAGCGCATGCGTGGCGTCCTCCTGCCGGGCAACCGCACGCGGGCGCGCTGGTGGGCGCGGCTGCCCGAGCACCTCGGCACGCTGCAGTGCGAATTGACCGCCTCGCATGCGGCCCGCGCGTTCGACGACCGGCGCGCGCTCGCGGGCCTCAGCGCGGCCTGCACCCTGGCCGACGTCATTCTGGCCGAGCGCGAACCGCACCGGGCCGTTTTCGATGCCCTTGCGGGCTTCCTCGAGTCGCTCGAGGAAGATCGTTGGCCCGAGGAGTTCGTGCGCTGGGAGCTCGTTTTGCTGCGCGAGACCGGATTCGGCCTCGATCTCGAGCGCTGCGCGGCGACCGGGCGGGGCGACCAGTTGGACTACGTCTCGCCCAAAACCGGGCGCGCGGTCTCTCGGGACGCGGGCAAACCGTACCGGCGATCGCTGCTCGCGCTGCCGCCGTTCCTTTCGCCCGACGGTGGCGCGGCGTCGGCGCGCGACGTGGCCGACGGCCTGCGATTGACGGGATATTTCCTCGAGAAGCACTCGCTCGAGCCTCTCGCGCAGCGAACGCCGGCCGCGCGCCAGCGGCTTTTCGACATCCTCGCCTCGGAAGCCACAATCCCCGGTGATTAGCCACGGCATTTATTGATGTGAACCGCCGGGAAACTACTATATCTAGTGTGCTACCCGTGTGAGGGCCCCTTCAACGCCATGGACGAAATCACCCCCGGCGGAGAGATCCGCGAGACACCCTTCGGCGAGGCCCTGGGCGAGCGCTACCTTTCCTATGCGCTGTCGACCATCATGGCGCGCTCGCTCCCCGACGTGCGCGACGGCCTGAAGCCCGTGCAGCGGCGCCTGCTGTTCGCCATGCGTCAGCTTCGCCTCTATCCCGACGCCGGCTTCAAGAAATGCGCCCGCGTCGTCGGCGACGTGATCGGCCGCTACCACCCCCATGGCGACGTCGCCGTTTACGACGCGCTGGTTCGCTTGGCGCAGGACTTTGCCGCCCGTTATCCGCTGGTCGAAGGGCAGGGGAACTTCGGCACCGTCGACGGCGACAACGCCGCCGCCATGCGCTACACGGAGGCCCGCCTGACGGTCGCCGCCGAGGCGCTTCTCGCCGGAATCGACGAAGACGCCGTCGACTTCCGCGCCACGTACGACGCCGAGGACGACGAGCCGGTCGTCCTACCGGCCGGCCTTCCCAACCTGCTCGCCAACGGGGCTGCGGGGATCGCGGTTGGCATGGCCACGAGCATTCCGCCGCACAACGTCGCCGAAATCTGCGATGCCCTCATTCACCTGATCAAGCGGCCGCAGGCGACGTACGACAAGCTGGTCGAGCTGATCCCAGGTCCCGACTTTCCGACCGGAGGAATCCTGGTCGAGGCGCGCGAGAGCATCGTCGAGGCCTATCGCACCGGCCGCGGCGGCTTCCGGGTGCGGGCACGCTACGCGGTGGAGAGACTGCGCCATGGCCTTTTCCAGGTCGTGGTGAGCGAGATCCCCTACCAGGTTCAGAAGTCGCGCCTGATCGAGCGGATCGCGGAGCTGCTGATCGCCCGAAAACTGCCCCTTTTGGCCGATATCCGGGACGAATCGGACGCCTCGGTGCGGATCGTGCTTGAGCCGCGCAACCGCAGCGTCGAGCCCCAGGTGCTGATGGAACAGCTTTTCCGCCAGACCGAGCTTGAGGTGCGCATCGGCCTCAACTTGAACGTGCTCGACCGCAAACGGACGCCGCGGGTGATGAACCTGCGCGAGGTGCTGGCGGCGTTTCTCGATCACCGCCACGAGGTGTTGTTGCGCCGCAAGCGCCACCGCCTCGAGCGGATCGAGCGTCGCCTCGAGGTGCTCGGCGCGCTGATGGCCGTCTTCGCCAGCATCGAAGACGTCATCCGGATCATCCGCGACGAGGACGAGCCGAAGGCGGCCTTGATGAAGACGCTTCGGATCAACGATGCCCAGGCCGAGGCGGTGCTGAACATGCGGCTTCGCCAGTTGCGCAGGCTCGAGGAGAAGAAGATCGCCGACGAGCATCGAAACCTCGAAGGCGAGCGCGACGGGATCACGGCCATGCTGAGCTCCGAGAAACGGCAGTGGAAGGCGATCGCGGACGAGATCGCCGAGACCCGAGCGCGGTTTTCGAAGACGACCGAGCTTGGCCGCCGGAGGACCGAAATCGGGCCGCCGGCGCCCGCCGTCAAAGTGCCGCCGCACGTCATGGTCGAGCGCGAGCCGACCACCGTCGTCTGTTCCGAGAAGGGCTGGATGCGGGCGATCCGGGGCCATGTGGCGGACGCGGGTGAGCTCAAGTACAAGGAAGGGGACCGGGCCAAGTTCGTGATCCGCGCCCAAACCACCGACAAGCTGATCGTCTTCGCCACCAACGGGCGCTTTTACACCTTGGGCTGCGACAAGCTTCCCGGCGGGCGCGGCCACGGCGAGCCGTTGCGGCTGATGATCGAGCTTGCCAACGATCACGATCCGCTCGCCATGTTCGTGCACCGGCCGGGCGGATCGTTGCTCGTGGCTTCGGGCGCGGGTCGCGGGTTCGTGGTCGCGGAATCCGACGTGGTCGCCCAGACCCGCAACGGAAAGCAGGTGCTGAGCCTCGGCGCCGGCGAAGAGGCTGCCGCCTGCGCGCCGGTCGGCGAAGCGGACGATCGGGTTGCCGTCGTCGGCGAGAATCGGAAGCTTCTGGTCTTTGCGCTTTCGCATGTGCCGGTCATGAGCCGTGGACGCGGCGTGATCCTTCAGCGCTATCGCGGCGGCGGGCTCTCTGATGCGACCACCTATTCGTCCCAAACCGGGCTTGCGTGGTCCGCCGGCGCCGGCCGAACCCGGACCGAGACCGATCTCGGCGCATGGTTCGGAAAGCGGGGTCAGGCCGGGGCGGTGGCGCCCCGCGGATTCGCGAAGTCCAATCGATTTACTTCACCCGGGAAGGGTGTTACTTAGCGGCCCTTCCGCGGCCCTTCCGCATGGTATCGAGCATTCCCAACATGTCCGAACTCGCCACACCCCGCGCCACCCTGGCCGCGACCCTTTGGCCGGCCCACGGGCGCGCCCAGACATGGGTCCACGGCGTGATCCTGGCAATCGCCGGTTCCCTGGTCCTGACGCTTTCGGCCAAAGTTCAGATTCCCTTCTGGCCGGTGCCGATGACCTTGCAGACCCTGGCCGTCCTGGTGATCGGCATGGCCTACGGCCCCCGCCTCGGCGGCGCCACGCTCCTTCTCTATCTCGCCGAAGGAGCAATCGGGCTTCCGGTCTTCGCCGGATCCCCCGAGCGAGGAATCGGCCTCGCCTACTTGGCGGGACCGACGGGCGGCTACTTGGTCGGGTTCGTGCTCGCGGCAACTCTGGTCGGCTTCATGGCCGAGCGGGGTTGGGACCGCTCGCCGGTCACCACCGCGGCCGCCATGGCGGCCGGCAACCTGGTTATCTACGTGTGCGGCGTCGCCTGGTTGGGAGCGGTCATCGGTTACGGGAAGGTATGGTCGGCGGGCGTCGAGCCGTTCCTGCTGGGCGACGCCATCAAGATTGCGCTCGGGACCGCGCTTCTGCCCGCTTGTTGGAAGATTCTCGGAACTCGGCCGAACTAACGCACGATCCGTTTCAGCGGAACCGGGTCAGGAATTAAGTGACTTCGTCGGCGATTTCGAACTGCCGCCAACCGCGGGCATCGTGCGCTTCGAGGGGACGGAACGCCGACTTGTAGGCCATCTTGGGGCTCTCGGCGATCCAGAACCCGAGATAGACGTGGGGAAGACCCAGCCTTCGCGCTTCCTCGATCGACCACAGGATCATGTATTTGCCGAGGCTTCGTCTGTGTTCCTTGGGGTCGAAGACGCTGTAAACGGCGGAATAGCCCTCGGCGAGGCGGTCCAACAGCGAGACCCCGAGGAGGCGGCCTTCGGGCCCGCGGAACTCGACGACGTCGGTCGGCACCGGCGTTTCCTCGACCAGGGCCTGATAGTCGAAATATTCCATTCGCGCCATGTCTCCGTCGCCGTGACGGGACTTCTGGTAGGCCGCGAAAAGGGTGAACTGCTCGGCGGTGGCAAGAGGGCTCAGTGTCTCGACGAGGAGATCGGCGTTGAGGTTCCAGACCCGCCTTTGCGAGCGCGAGCGTTTGAATTCGCGCACCCGAACCCGGACCGGCACACAGGAATTGCAATCGGGGCACGCCGGCGCGTAGGCGAGGCCGTGCGATCGCCGGAAGCCCGCCCTCGAAAGCGCATCGTAGGCACGTTCGGCGTCTGCCGTGACGAGTTCGGTCACGACCCGCCGTTCGACCCGGTCCGTCAGGTAGGGACACGGCATCGCCCCGGTCACGAAGAAGAACCGCGCGCCGTTTCGCAAGCGGACGCTCACGGGCCGGGGTTCCGAAGCGGCACTGTCGGGGGCGCCGCCGCGATGCGATGGGCGGACCGCCACGTACGCGTCGCTCGAGGGGGAAACCCGGTGTGGCGCATGGATGGCGGGCCCATTCCCTTATTGGGCTGTCCGGCCCGTCCCCCGAAGCAGCACGATCGCGATGCGGCGGTTGCGCGGATTCGTGGGATCGTCGGATAACAACGGATCCTGGTCGGCGATGCCGACCACCCTCGCGAGGCGTTCGGGAGGCACGCCGGAGAGGATCAATTCCCGTCGGGTCGAGTTGGCGCGGTCCGCCGACAGCTCCCAGTTGGTGTAGCCGGTCTCGCCACCGGCGTACTTCACCGAATCGGTATGGCCGGTGATCGAGAGCTTCTGCGGCATTTTCGCGATCACCTTCGCCACCAGGTCGAAGGCCTGGCGGGTTTGGGCGAGCATGCTCGCGCTGCCGCTCGAGAACATGGTCAGGCCTTCCTGGTCGACGATCTGGATTCGAAGCCCTTCGGTCGTCTGATCGATCTGCAGGCTGCCGGCGATCTCCTGGAGTTGGGGTAGTTCAGCGATGGTCTCGCGAATCTCGCGGGCCGCATCTTCGAACTGCTGATCCTCAATTTCCGTCAGTTTCCTTTCGGCCTCGTCCTCGCCGACCGTTTGCTCGGTGGATTCCGACGGCCCCGATCCCGCCTCGGGCGGCGGTAAATCAAGGGTGACCGCCGGGCTCGACGTCGGGGATTGCAGCGCGCTATCCGACGTGATGTCGGTACCGCCGAAGACGCCGCCAGCGCCGCTGGTCGTGCGCGCGATGCTGGCCGGCGCGAAGTAGTTGGAAATGCCTTCGAGCTGCTCCTGGGTGACGGAGTTGAGCAGCCACAGCAGAAGAAAGAAAGCCATCATCGCGGTGACGAAGTCCGCGTATGCCACCTTCCAGGCGCCGCCGTGATGGGCGTGTCCGCCGCCCTTGACTTTCTTGATGATGATCGTTTGTCCGTGATCTGCCATCGCTCAAGCCCCTGCTTCGCCTTGACCTTGGATCATTTCCTCGACCTCCGTGAACGTGGGTCGGACGTTTGAATTCAAAGCCTTGCGCGCAAACTCGACGGACACCTGGGGGGCGTACCCTTGCATATGGGCAATGATGCCCACCTTCGCGCATTGCAGGTAACGCGATTCGGCATCGAAGGTCTGCTCCAGGGACTTCGCGATAGGCGCGGCAAAACCGTACGACACCAGGATGCCGAGAAAGGTGCCGACCAGCGCGCCGCCGATCAGTCCGCCCAAAATCTCGGGCGGCTCGGTGATCGAGCCCATGGTGTGAATCACGCCCAGCACCGCGGCGACGATCCCGAGCGCGGGGAAGGCATCGGCCAGTGTTTGCAAGGCGGAGGAAACGGCGTGCTGTTCGTTGTGATGGATCTCCAGCTCCTCGTCCATCACCGCCTCCATCTCGTGGGAATTGCTGGTGCCAAGCGTCAGCAGGCGGAGGTAGTCGCACACGAATTCGACCGCGTGATGATCTTTCGCG
>JAKZXM010000249.1:0-3326 GCA_047514975.1 Rhodospirillales bacterium | reverse complement strand
GCCTTGAAGCGCTCCGCGAACTCGGGCTCGAGCGCGAGCTGCGTCAGCCGGGAACAAAGCTCGGCCAAGTACCGGTCCGTCGCCGTCCCGCCGTCGCCCGACGGATTGGGAATGGAGCGGCGGAACAACGGATCGTGGACCGCGCGGTCGAACATCGCCGTGATCAGATCGAGCCCGATCACCGGGATCACGCTATAGGAGAGGTGGATCGTATGGTCGGACTGCGCCAGGGCGTCGTGGTAATAGCCGCGCGGGATGTACAGCAGATCGCCCGGCCGCATGGTCACGGTCATCGAGATCGGGCCCTTGTGGCGCTCGTGAAACGCTTGGTCGAGGCTCTTGAAGGCGGGGTGGTTGATCGGCGCCTCGAAGTGGCGCTGATAGATGTGCCAGCGCTTTTCGCCGGCGATGTGAAGCGCGTAGACGTCGTGGGTGTCGAAGTGGCTGGCAAAGGCCTGGCGCTCGTTGCGCGAGCAATAAAGGTTGCCCTGCACCTTGCCGCCGGGACCGGTCTCCAGGGCCTCGGCCACCGCCGCCAGGCCGGGGGTGAGCGTCTCGATATCGTTCAGCACGATCGAGGCGCCGCGGCGTACCCACGTCTCGATCTTCTCGAGATCCACCAGCATCCCTTGGCGGCCGTCACGGGTAACGCCCGGAAAGCAGTATTCGTCCGCCCCCACGGGTTGTTGGTCGAGAAACAGACGGAGCGAGCTGGGCGACCAGATGCCGGCCTGGTTGACCAGACTCGAGAGATCCTTCCACGACATCACGTCGGCAATCTTCTTGGCCTTGCCGCGCACGTGGAGGGGCCGTTCGCCGAGATATTCGGCGTAGAAGTCGCCGATACTCACGGGCGCGATCAGATCGGCAAACGCCAGGCGCATCACGGACGCTCCCCGCACCCGAGGCTCGCGCCGGCCGGCCCGGCGAGAGCCAAGGAATTCAACGCCGTATACCTTTATGCCGCGGCTTTCGCAACCGTGTCATGGCGCCCACGCACAATCGCGCCGACACCTCATCGGGCGGTCGCGCGGCGGATTGCGACCGGCGCTCAGTCGCGGATCGGGACCGCGCGCCGGCTCTTCATCGCCCGCAATCCGGATTCGATCGCGTTCGCGCTGTCGGCGAACCACGCAGCCCTTTCCCGCCGCCACCGGGCGGGCTCGCGGTCGATCAGGAAGCACAACAGCACAAACCGCCGGCCTTCGGTTACGTCGGTCGCCTCGTGAAGGAGCGAGCAGTTGAATACGCAAGCCGCGCCGGGTTCGGGCCGGTAAAGGTTCGGTCCGTACTCGGCGAATCGCAAGAAACCGCCCTCGTAGCCGTCATTCAGATTGAGCGTCACCGCGAATCGCCGTTGCGCCCGGCTCGGAATCGAGTTGTCCCGATGGGGGCGAAAATAGCCGCCCGGGTTCGAATCGTAGCAAGCGATCTTGAAATCCTCGACCCCGGCGATGTCCGAATCGAACGCGCGCAGCACCTCGGGCGCGATCCGCCTCTGGAGCACGCTGTCGAGCTCGCGAATAAGCGCAGGGTCCGTGACCGGGTGATCGCGGCGTCGCTTCGTCTGGTGGCGAATCGCCTTGCTTTCGCCGCCGCGGCCGTCTGTCGATATGGTGCCCGATTCGCGGTGTCCCTCCGTCTCCCACGTCTCGATCAGGCGCCGGCAGAGCGTCCCGTCGATCACCCGCGGGATGAGGAGAACCGGGGCCGTACCCGAAATGATTTCTGGATCAGGCCCGCGCCCGCGCTCCTCGAGGAGGGCAAGCGCCTCATCCACGTGGGCCCGGTCGCGCCGCCCCTGAAAGGCCGCGATCACCCGCATGTTCGCATCCAACACATAGGTGACGACGGCGCTCTCGGGGTCCGGGCGCGCACCGGGCGGGACCGGCGCCACGCCCAGTTGCGCGTGAACATGGCCGGCCGGATCGGTGAACACGGGAAACGGCCACGAGCCGTCGGCCGCGAGCGCGGCGTTCGTCTCGAGCTCGTCCCGGTTCAGCATGAACAGCTCGACGCCCGCCTTGCGCAGGTTTTTGAGCCGGGCGATGAAGGCGTCGCGTTCGCGAACGTGCGCAGGCTCCGCGTTGTCGGGGTAAAGGTGAATCACGACCGGCCCGCCCTTGACCAGGTCGTAGATCGGGTCCACCTCTCGGTCCTGGTCGGGAACCATGAAGTCGGCGGCCCGGTCGCCGGGCTCGAGCAGCGTCGGCCGGGGGCCGGCGCGTGCGAGCTTCGGAACCGGGACCGTGGGTTTGCGATTCATGGCACGTCGAAAGGCCGGCGACCCCCTTTGGTGGCCGGCGGCGCGATGTCGAGGCGGCCTTCGCGGGAAGGCGCGCCGCCGCCCCGAACGATGTTCGCCACGGTCATCGTCCGCGCCGGCGCCCTAGCGGTCCGGATGCGGCAGGCGCCGGGCTCGGCCCCGTGGCTCACTGGAGGGACTGGTTCCTGAGCTGCCGGGCCTTCATCAAGATCGCGTCCTCGATGCCGTGGCCGGCGTTTCCCGCGACCTCGGCATCGCGCCACGACCCCTGGCTTTCGCGCACCTGACGGAAGACGGCGACCTTGACGCCATCGGCGCGAAGCGCCCGGCCCAAGATGTAGACGTTCATCTTGAATCTCTCACTGGGCGCCTGCGGCGGCGAATGCCAGTCGGTGATGATGACGCCGCCGAAGGGATCGGCCGAGTTCACGGGCATGAACGAGATGGTATCGCGCGAGGCCCGCCACAGGAAGCTGTTGACGCCGATCCCGCCGCCGCCGGGATCCGCACTCGCCTTCGGTGGGCCGCCGAATACGAAGGCGTCCTCGCCGAAAATCGAGCCCGTGGTGCCTTCGCGGCGGATGTCTTCCACCGTTTTCACCTCCTCGGGATCAACCTCGCCCCTGAGGTTCTTGAAAGAGTCGCATCCGCCGACCACGCTCGCCGCGACAAGCGTGGCCACGATCGCGAATATCGCGTTCTTCATGGCTTCGAGTATACGCGATCGCCCCGGCCCACTTCCAGGGGTTGCGAAGACTCGCATGCGAAAAGGGGCGGCCCGCAGGCCGCCCCTTTCCCGAGAACGCAATCTCGCGCGTTAGAAGGTGACCCTCGTCCCGAGCAGGAACAAGACGCCGTCGTTGTCGGCCTTCACCAGCCCAGATGAACCGCTGGTTACCGTGGACGCCGGGTTGTTGAGTGAGATGTAGTCCACCTCGGCGTAGACGTCGAGGCCCGGCGCCATGTTGTACTGGGCCTGGACGGTGACGAAGTCGGTGTCCTCCTCTTCGCCGCTGGCGCCCGTCGCCTCGCCATGGAAGTAGCCGAGGGCGAAGGTGTA
>JAKZXM010000248.1:0-10487 GCA_047514975.1 Rhodospirillales bacterium | reverse complement strand
CGCCAGTGCCGCGCGGCGCTGGCCTGGGTGTGGCGCAACGCCGAAAGCTTCGGCGGCGACCGGACGCGCATCTTCGCGAGCGGCAATTCGGCCGGCGGGCACTTAGCCGCCATGATGGCGGCGACCGACTGGCCGGCCTTCGACGCCGATTTGCGCGCCGAGATGATCGCGGGGGCCTGCGCGATCAGTGGCATCTACGATCTCGAGCCCATCCGGCTCTGCTTCCTCAACGACACTTTGGGGATCGACCGCGGCGAGGTCGCGCGCTTGAGCCCTATCGCGCTCGAGCCCCGCAGCGCCGGGCCCACCCTGCTCGCCGTCGGCGATCAGGAAGGCCCCGAGTTCGTGCGCCAAGCCGAGGACATGGCCGCCGCGTGGCGGGCTCGCGGCGCGCACGTGGACGTGCGCGTGCTCGCCGGAATCGACCATTTCTCGATCCTCGTCGAGCTCGAGGACCCCGAAAGCCCACTGAGCCGCGCCATCCACGCCCAGATGGGGCTCGCCTGAGCCGATGCCGGCAAGAATCGCCCCCGAGGCGCCCGCATCCGCGCCGATTGGCGATCGTGGGGGCGATTCGGGTCGCGCCGCCACCCTTCGGGGCATGGCCTACATGGTGGGTTCGACGGTTTGGTTTGCGGTCATGATGGCGATGATCCGCGATCTTTCGGGGGCGATACACCCGTTCGAGATCACCTTTTTCCGCTTCCTCTTCGGCCTTGCGTTTCTATCCCTCGTTTTCATCCGCCACGGGTTCGAGCCGCTGCGGAGCCGGCGTCCCGGCCTTCAGATCCTGCGCTCGTTCCTGAACGTCGGCATGACCCTGACGCTCTTTCTGGGTCTCAGCCTGACGCCCCTAGCCAAGGTCTCGGCGCTGGGCTTCTCGGCGCCCCTGTTCGCCAGCCTGCTCGCGATCGTGATGCTGCGCGAGCCCTTGCGTCTTCGCCGCGTCGCGGCGCTCGTGTTCGGGTTTTCCGGAACCTTCGTGATCCTGCGCCCGGGCGTGGTCGCGATCGATCCGGGCGCCATGCTGGTGCTTTTCTCGACCGTCTTGCTGGCCTTGATGATGATTTCGGTAAAAGTGCTCTCGCGCACCGATTCGAGCCTGACCACGGTGCTCTACTCGGCGATCGTGGTGACCCCGGTCGCCTTCGTTGCCGCGCTCTTCGTGTGGCGCGCGCCGACCCTCGCGGAGCTGGCCCTGCTCGCCGTCATCGGCGTGCTCGGCACGCTCGGCCAGTGGTTCATGGCCCAGGCCTTCAAGGAGGCCGACGTGACCGCGGTTCTGCCGATCACCTTCCTGAGCCTGATCTGGGCGTCGATCATCGGCTACTTCGCCTTCGCCGAGGTTCCCGGTATCTGGACCTGGGCCGGCGGGATCATGATTTTCACCGGCGCCACCGCCATCGCGGTTCGCGAATCGGGGATCGCAAAACGGCGGTCGCGGCGCCCGGTTGGCGATTGACTCGGCACGGCGGGAGACGATGATACGCACTGCGTTCCGAAAACCGGCGCGAGCCACGAATGCCGGACCACGCGCGGGGCAATAGTCCGCGCCGTACGGGAGGAGACCATGGCGCAACAGAAGTCGTGGCCGCGACCCCATCGCCCCAACGTCATGGGCACCCGTCACGTCATTTCGGCCGGCCACTACTTCGCCGCCGAGGCCGGATTCCAAATTCTCGAGGCCGGCGGCAACGCCATCGACGCCGGCGTCGCCGCAGGAATCGCGCTCGACGTGCTGGAGCCGCAGATGTGCTGCTTCGCGGGCGTCGCGCCGACGATCATCCATCTCGCCGAAAGCGGCGAGACCGTCACCATCGACGGCCTCGGCACCTGGCCCAAGGCGGCGACGTGCGCGTACTTCAACACCCATCACCCCGGACCGGTGCCCGAGGGCATCCTCCAGACCGTCGTGCCGGCGGCGCCCGACGCCTGGATCACTGCGCTCGAGCGTTACGGCACCATAACTTTCCGAGACGCGGCGGCGGCCGCGATCCGCTTCGCCCGCGACGGCTTTCCCATGCACGCGCAAATGACGGCGCGCATCAAGGCCCGCGAGGTCGACTTCACCGACCAGCCGGAAAGCGCCGCCATCTTCCTGCCCGGCGGGCGGGCGCCCGAGCCGGGCGAGATTTTCGTCCAAGCCGACCTCGCCAAGACGCTTCAGTTCCTGGCCGACGAGGAGGCGTCGAAAAGCGCGAAGGGCCGCGAGGCCGGGCTTCGCGCGGTGCGCGACGCCTTCTACAAGGGCGACATCGCCGACGCCATCGTCCGGTTCCAGGCGGCGAACGGCGGGCTTCTCACCGCAGACGACATGGCCGGCTACCGGGTTACGGTCGAGCCGCCGCAGCATTACCGTTTTCGCGACATCGACGTCTTCTCGTGCGGGCCCTGGTGCCAAGGGCCGATGCTTTTACAGGCGCTCGCTTTGCTCGAAGGCTTCGATCTTGGCGCGCTCGGCCACAACTCGGCCGACTACGTCCACACCCTTGTCGAGGCCATCAAGCTCGCGGCCGCCGACCGCGAGGCCTATTACGGCGATCCCAAGTTCGTCGACGTGCCCATGGACCGGCTCCTGTCGCGCGCGTACGCGGATTCGCGCCGGTCGATGATCCGCGCGGGCGAGGCGTGGCCGGAAATGCCGCCCGCGGGCGACGCCGGTGGCGCGGCCCAGGCGGGCGCCCCGGCGGCCGCTGCCGGCCGCCACGTCGATCGGGCGTTGGACACCACGTATCTGTGCGTGATGGACGGCCAGGGGAACGCGTTTTCGTGCACGCCCTCGGACGGGGTGATGCGCAAGACCCCGGTCGTTCCGGGAACCGGGCTTTACCCGTCGGGTCGCGGCAACCAGTCGCGGACCGAGCCCGATCACCCGTCCGCTATTGCGCCCGGAAAGCGGCCCAGGCTTACGCCGAACCCGGCGCTGGCCATCCGCGAGGGGGTGGAAGTCATGCCCTTCGGCACCCCCGGCGGCGATCAGCAGACCCAGGTGATGCTGCAAATGTTCCTGAACCGCTACGTCTTCGGAATGGACCCCCAGACCGCGATCGACGCGCCCCGGTTCGGATCCTTGAGCTTCCCCGATTCGTTTTCGCCCCACGATTACTTCCCCGGGCTGCTCAAGCTCGAGCACACGTTCGGCAAGGCGCTAGGCGAGGACCTGGCTGCGCGCGGCCACAAGGTGGAGTGGTGGGCCGAAGACGATTGGCTGCCCAGCGGCGTGTGCGCCGTTGCGAAGAATCTGGAGACCGGCGTGCTTTGGGGCGGCGCCGACCGCCGCCGGACCTGCTACGCGCTGGGATGGTAGAGCCGCAAGCCGCGAGGAGGGAGCGATGAACGAGCCCGCACGAACCGCGACCACGGCCCCGCCGCCCGATCCCGTGGACCAACGCGGACTCGCGGGCTTCGCCGACGATCTGCGTGCAGGCCGCGTCTCGAGCGCGGCGGCGACCGAGGCCTACCTCGCGCGCATCGAGGCGCTGAACCCCCGCCTGAGCGCCTTTCAGCACGTGGACGCAGACCGCACGCTTGCCCAGGCCCGGGCGCTCGACGCGCTTCTCGCCGCCGGCACCGATCTGGGGCCGCTGATGGGTGTTCCGGTCGCGATCAAGGACATCTTGGTGGTGGACGGCATGCCCACCACTAACGGCTCGAATTTGGACATGAGCGACGTGATGGGCCCCGAGGGCGGCTTCGTCGGCGCGCTCAAGCACGCCGGCTGCGTCATCTTAGGGAAGACCAAGACGGTCGAGTTCGCCATGGGCTCGACTGGCATCAACCACGTTCGCGGCACGCCCTGGAACCCTTGGGACGCTTCGATCCACCGCATCCCCGGCGGGTCGTCGAGCGGCTCGGCGTCGGCCCTCGGCGCCGGTCTTTGCGCCTTCGCCATCGGCACCGACACCGGCGGTTCGGTGCGCATGCCGGCGGCCGTGTGCGGCCTTTTCGGCCTCAAGACCACCAAGGGGCTGTGGCCCACCGACGGCGTCTATCCACTGTGCCCGACGCTGGACTCCATCGGCCCCTTGACGCGAACCGCCGCCGACGCGGCGTTCGTTTACGCCGCCCTTCAGAATTGCCCGGCCCCGCGGCCGGCGGCGCCGCGCGGCCTCAGGCTGGGCCGGCCGCAAGACCATTTCCTGAGCGGCGTCGATGCCGACGTCGAACGGTGCGCGGGCCGCGCCGTCGACGCGCTTGCGAACGCCGGCGTCGAGATCGTCGACGTGGAGATTCCGCACTCGAAGGAGCTTCGCGAACTCATGCTCCCGCTGATCGCATCGGAGGCGGTGGCGGTGATCGGCCGCGAGCGATTCGTCCGCGCCGAAAACATCATGGACCCGAGCGGCTGGGGGCGCATGAAGAAAGGTCTCGAGGTGCGCGCCGACGAGTACATCCGCGCAGCGCGCCGCCACGAGGAGCTGGCGCGGATCGCCGACGCGGCGCTGGCCGACCTCGACGGCTGGGTTACGCCCACGGTTCCGCTCTCGCCCCTGCCGGTCGCCGAGTTCGAAACCCGCGAAGGCTTCGAACGGCTCGATCCCATGATGCCCATGAACACCCGCATCGGAAGCTACTTCCGGCTCTGCGCCATCACCTCGCCGATTCAGATGCTGGGCGCGCCCCTGCCCGCAGGCCTTCAAATCATGGGCCGGGCGTTTGGCGAGGCGCACGTCCTTTCCATCGGCCTGATGCTGGAAGAGATGAACGGCCCACCGCCGCGCGCGGACGTGGGCGCGTTCCTTTGAGAGCACTATCCGACCAGATTGGATCAATTTGATGGTGGCAAATCGGCTTGTCCGGGCAGGCGCGGCGCGAAGCACGATGCGGGGCCATCGGGCGAGTGCCGCAACGAACCCGGGAAGCCGAATTTCCCCACCGAAGGCCGGGTCCAATTGCTCCGTGGCGTCGTTGCGCATCTTTGCCGATTCCGCACATCACCATGCGAAGCGCGCCTCGCCACGGCACAGAATAATCCCGGTCAAATGGTTCAATCTGGTCGGATAGTGCTCTAAGGCACGGAGGGGGCAATGGCGAACATTCCACCGGATCCGCTTGACGACGGCGGCATCGCGCGCTTCGCCGACGAGTTTCGCGCCCGGCGCACCAGTTCGGAGTCCGTCACGGCCGCCTACCTCGCGCGCATCGAGGCCCTGGACGGGCGCCTCGGCGCCTACGAGCACGTGGCCCGCGACCGCGCGTTGGCCCAAGCCCGGGCGCTCGACGCGTTGCTCGCGGCCGGCACCGATTTGGGGCCGCTGATGGGCGTTCCGGTTGCGATCAAGGACCTGATCGCGGTCACGGGCATGCCGACCACCGCGGGCTCCAACGTCGACGTCGCCGATCTGATCGGTCCCGAAGGACCGTTCATGGATGCCATGAAACGCGCCGGCTGCGTCATCCTCGGCAAGACCAAGACGGTCGAGTTTGCCATGGGCGGATCGGGGCTCAACCTGGTCCGCGGCACGCCGTGGAACCCGTGGGACGCGACCACGCATCGGGTCCCGGGCGGGTCCTCCAGCGGCTCGGCGGTCGCCGCCGCCGCCGGGCTTTGCGCCTTCGCCATCGGCTCCGACACCGGCGGCTCGGTGCGGATTCCCGCCTTCAGCGGAACGTTCCCGCTCAAGACCACCAAGGGGCTGTGGCCCACCGAAAATGTCTCCAGCCTGGCGGCAAGCGTCGATACGCTTGGCCCCATAACCCGCACGGCGGCCGACGCCGCAAGCGTGTTCGCGGCCCTTCAAAATGTGCCCACGCCGCGACCGAGCCCGCCGCGGGGTCTTCGTTTGGGCCGCCCGACCAACTACTTCTTCGACGATCTGGACGCCGACGTGGAGCGCTGCGTGGATGCGGCCTTGAAGGCGCTGGCCGAGGCGGGCGTCGAGATCGTCGATGTGGCGCTGCCGTTCGTGCATGAGCACCGCCAGATGATCTTCACCCTGTGCGCGGTGGAGTTCATCGCCTGGTTCGGCCGCGATCGTTTCATCGCGTCGCGCGAAATGATGGACGGCGATGTCTGGGCCCGGCTCGCGCCCGGCCTGGACGTTGCCGCCGACGACTACATCCGGGTGCTATGGGCCCTCGACGACCACCGCCGAATGGCCGCCGAATCGATGGCCGGCCTCGATGGGCTGGTCATGCCCACCAACGACAAGGTGGCGATGGCGATTGCGGACCTCGCCGCGCCGGACCCGGCCACGGGGCGCGCCTACAAGGACCAAATGGGGCGCAACACCTATTCGGCCAATATCTTGGGGCTTTGCGCGACGACGACGCCGGTGCACGGGTTCGGCTCGAACCTGCCGGTGGGACTGCAGCTCATGTGCGAGGGCTTCACCGAGTCGCGCGCGCTTTCGGTCGCGCTTTTGTTGGAGGATCTGTTCGGCACGCCGCCGCGCCCCGAGCTCGGCGGCTTCGCGGAATAGGACTTCGGGCGTTCGCCGAAAAGGAAAGGGCCGCCCGGTTTCCCGGGCGGCCCGAACGATTGAGAGGCGAAGGTCCTTCTATTCCTGGATGTAGATCGAGGTGAAGTCCTTCGACCAGTGGATCTCGGGCACGAACCCCTTTACGTTGGGATTCGCCGCGTGGACGTTGATGTCGTACGCCACCCACAGCCAGTAGGCTTGGTCGACAATGCGCTCGTGGGCCTTGGTCAGGAGCTCGTCCTGCGCCTTCGCATCGAAGGTGACCATGACCTGCTTCAAGAGGTCGTCGACGATCGGGTCGTCGACTCCCCAGTTCACGCCGCCCTTGCCGCGGGCGATCTTCCAGGACGCGAACAGGGTCTCGAAGCCGCTCGCCGCGTTCGCGGTGCCCCAGCTGTTGTTAACGCCGTCGTAGCGGTCGTTGTCGGGGTCGAACGGGCCCTTGTTGCGGACCGCGCGCATCGCCTGCCACTCCATGATTTCGAAGTCCACTTCGATGTTGCAGTCCTTCAAGTTCTGCTGGATGAACTCGTTCATCGGCAGGGGCTGCATCTGGCCCGAGCCGCCGTGCGAGATCACCATGGTGAACTTGGCCGGATTGCCGGGACCGTAACCGGCCTCTTTGACGAGTTTGCGCGCCTCGTCAGGATCGTAGCTGATCTTGAAGCTGGGATTCCCGAACCACGGGCTGTCGGGCAGCACGTGGCCGTACGCCGGCAGCGCGTACCCGTTGAGCATCTGGACGATGCCGTCGCGATTGACGCAGAGGTTGATCGCCTTGCGGATCCGCAGGTCCGTCAGCGGCGTCTTCTTGTTGCCGCCGACGCGCAGGAACCACGGCCAGATGTGGGGGTACTTGTTCGTGATGATCTGCATGCCGGCCGCCTCGAGCCTCGGGATCGTGTCGGGCGGCGGCACCTCGATCATGTCGACGTCGCCCGAAAGCAACGCCGCGGCGCGGGCGTTGTGGTCCGGAATCGGGATCAAGATCATCTTGTCGAGCTTCGGTATCTTGTCCTTTTTCCAGTAGTCCTTGTTGGGAACCAGGACGGCGCGCTCGCGCGGCACGATCTCCTCGACCTTGAAGGCGCCCGAGCCAACGGGGTTCTTCAGGAACTCGACCCAGCTCCCGGCCTTCTTCCAGGCCGTCGGGCTCGCCATACGGACGTATGGAAGCCGGTTCAGCGAGTACGAGTTGGGCACGCCGGTATCAAGCTCGAAGGTCCACTCGTCGATCGCCCGGTAACTCTTGAGGTTCATCATGCAGCAGCCGTTGGCCCCGACCTGGGTCTTGTCGTACTGGGGCGCATCGGTGTTGTGAAGCTTGTCGAAGTTCCAGACCACCGCTTCGGCGTTGATCGGGGTGCCGTCGTGGAACTTGGCGTCCCGGCGCAGCTTGAACACCCACTTCGCCGGGTCGTCCTTGAGCACCTCGTACGACTCGGCGATCCACGGGATCTCGACCGGGATCGTGTCATTCTGGTTCATGTCGTAGTAGAGAAGGCCGTCACAGATGGTCCAGCCCATGAACCGGAAGCCCGCGCCGCCGTGGGTCGGCGTACACGTCGCGGCCGGGATGTCCGAGAGGTTGATCCCGAAGCGAAGCGTGCCGGCCGCCTCGGCGGACCCCGGACTCATCAGGCCGACGACGGCGAGCACGGCCGCTCCGCTCAGAAGATTGCGAACACTGGAATGCATGTTATCCCTCCCAATGGGGTTTTCGACGAGTCGCTCCGCGCCCCTTGATCGGTGTCTCCACCCCTTCTCGAGGCCTCGGTTGGCGACGGCTCTCGCGCGGTTGCCCTCCGCGTTCCGTTGAGAGCTTTAATTCAACCACACTTTCCGTAATAGGGTAAAATTGAATCTTCGAGGGGGGCCGCGCCGCCCGGTTGGGGCGACCGGCCGTTTGCGGATGCGCCGCCCCGCGCGAATAGGAAGGAGCCTGGCCATGCGTACCTGGATCGCCGCCGCGGGTTTGGTGCTTGGGCTCGCCGGTTTCGCGCACCCGGCGTCGGCCGAACCCCAGTCTTTGCTGCTGGTGGCCGCGGGCGACGTGGAACTTGTCTGCGACGGCGCCGAGTGCGCCGCCGACGTCACCACGCTTTGCCTTCAGCCCGACCGTGACATCCCGAAAAAGGGGACCGCCTACGAGATGGTCCGCGAGGCCGGAACCCCGCCCGCGCTGACGCTGATCGGCGTCCAGGCGGACGGCCGAGAGATCGTGCTTCCCGGCATCGTTCCCATCGGCATCACCGCCGAGCGCCGTTTCCAGGCCGGCAAGCTGGCGGTCGCCGCCGACGTGCGCGCGCGTTTCGGCGTCGCCGGCCTCAGGGTCCGGGTCCGGGAATCGGTGATCCTGGCGCCGGCGACCGAGGCGGGCGATGAGGTCGCAAAGGCACGCCTTGCCGAAACGCTTCGCGCCCTTCGCCCGATCGCCGAGACCTATTTGGCCAGGAACGCCGAGCGCGTCGCCGCCGCGCGCATGACCCACGACGTGGTCAACGCGCTCCCGCGCGGACGCTTCGTCACCTACGACGAACTCGAGGCCGCCTGGCGACGGGTGGCGGCGGCGCGGGCGCAGAACGCCGCCGAAGCGACGGATTCGCTCGTGCCCCGGATCGCCCGCAAGGCGGTGGACGCCTGCGCGCTTCGCGGAAGCGTCGCGTTTGCGCGGCGCGAATGCGTGGGCGGCATGCACAACCGCATCATGCAGGACGTCAATTACGAATACTGGGATGCAGTGAAGCCGGGAAGCTGAGCGGGCCGCCCGCGTCCTTCCCGGCCGCGTCGCCCACGTCCTCAGGCGGGGTTGACCCGTATGCACCGCGCCATTCGTTCGGGCGCGGCCTGAACCGGTTCCGGCACGGCTTCGCGGCAGGCTTCGCGGACATGCGGGCACCGCGGCGCGAAGCTGCACGCGTCGGGCAACTCCTCGAGATTCGGCGGCGAGCCCTCGATCGCCTGCAAACGTTGGCCGCGCATCGAGCCGTGGACGGTCGAGGACAAGAGCCCCTTGGTATAGGGATGTAGCGGCTCGCGCATCACCTGGGTCACGGGGCCCGTCTCCACCAGCCGTCCGGCGTACATAATCGCCAACCGGTCGGCGATCTCGCCGGCCACGCCCACGTCGTGGGTGACGAAGATGACCCCCATCCCCAGCTCCTTCTGCAGCTCGCGAAGGAGCAGAAGAATCTGGATCTGCACGGTGGCGTCGAGCGCGGTCGTCGGTTCGTCGGCCAGCAAGACGCTCGGCCGGCACGAAAGCGCCAGTGCGATCATCGCCCTTTGGCGCAGTCCGCCCGAAAGCTCGTGGGGATAGGATTTGAGCCGCCGCTTCGGCGACGGGACCTGAACCTGCTCGAACAAATCCAATGCTCGGGCCTCGGCTTCGCGCCAGTTGCATCGCTCGTGGCGGACGATGGTTTCGGCGATCTGATAGCCGACGGTGTAGACGGGATCGAGGGCCGTCATCGGCTCCTGGAAGATCATCGCGATCGTACTGCCGCGGACCGACTGGAGATCGCGCTTGGCCAGCCGGAGCATGTCGTTGTCGCCGACGAGGACGCGGCCCGAGACCTGCGCCCGGTCCTCGGGCAAAAGCCGGATCAGAGCCCGCAAGGTGACCGTCTTGCCACTCCCCGATTCGCCGAGGATGCCCAGAACCTCGCCGGGTGCGAGCGAGAAGTCGACGCCGTTTACGGCGTAGACGGTGGTCTCCTTGGTGACGAATCGAACCCGAAGGTCGCTGACCCGGACCAGGTCCCCATCGCCCGTTGCCAGCGTTCGTGTGCTTTCCACCGCTTCCATCCTCGGGCGACCCGTCCTCAGGCCCGAGCCGGCGCGTCCGGGTGCCCCGATCCCGGGATCAGCATGTGGCACGCGACCTCGTGGTGGGCATGGTCTCCGAATGTGGAAAGCACCGGTGCCGCCCGCGCACAGACCTCTTTGGCGTAGGCGCAGCGGGTGTGGAAGCGGCACCCCGAGGGCGGGTTGATGGGGTTGGGCGGATCGCCGCTCAGGGGCGGTTCCGTGATCCGCCGCTCGGGATCCATCGAGGGCCGCGAG
>JAKZXM010000247.1:0-5326 GCA_047514975.1 Rhodospirillales bacterium | reverse complement strand
GGAGCATCTCGATCGCCGCCTGGATGTCGCTCATGCCGTGCTGGGTGTCCACGGTGACCGAGTCGAACGCCTCGGCGGACATCACCTCGGCCGAGAACGAGTTGCCGATGCTGAGCCAGCCGTTCAATACGGTTTCCCCCTGGGCCAGGAGCTTGCGAACCCGGTTTTCGCGCATTGCCGCGTCCTCCCCTTGGTTGCGACGGCCGCGACCACGCGCCGTGGCCCGTGCCGACGCCACAATACTGCCCGGAAACGATCCCGCCTTCAACGCGCGACGCCATTGGAACCCGCGCCTCGAGGCGACTACTCTGCATGGCCTCAATCGAACCGGGCCATAAGGGGGTTCCTCTCGATGGATCAACGCATCAGCTCGATCGCGCTCGGGGTCGCGGATCTCGCGCGGTCGCGGCGGTTCTATGAGGACGGACTCGGTTGGAAATGCGGCGGCACGGAAACCGAGATCGCCCTCTATCAAGTGGGCGGCATGGTGCTGGCGCTGTTTTCGCGTGCGGCGCTGGCGGCGGACGCCAACCTCGAAAGCGAAGGCACGGGGTTCGGCGGCATCACGCTCGCCTACAACGTCGGGTCCCGGGACGAGGTCGATGCGACTCTCGCCGAGGCCAAGGCCGCGGGCGCCGCGATCCTGAAATCCGCCGAGGACGCTTCCTGGGGCGGCTATGCGGGCTATTTCGCCGATCTCGACGGCCATCCTTGGGAGGTCGCGTGGAACCCCCATTGGACCCTCGAGGCCGATGGAAGCACGTGGTTGCAACCCAGCACGTAAGCGGCCAGGTCCGCGCCGTCAGGCCGACGCCTTGCGGAGCCAGTTCACCGCCTCGTCCATGTCCCTGGGTACGCCTTGGCCGTGGCGGTACATCTGACCCAGGTTGTACTGGGCGTCACTATGGCCCTGCTCGGCCGCCAGCCTGCACCATTTGGCGGCCGCGTCGTAATCCTGCTCGACCCCGTCGCCCTTGTCGTACATAAGGCTCAGGTTGAACTGCGCGGCCGCGCCGCCATTCTCGGCGGCCTTCCGGTACCACTTCACGGCCTCGGAATCGTCGCGATCGACCCCGTGGCCTTCGCGGTACATCAGCGCCAGGTTGAACTGCGCCCCGACCACGCCGTTGTTGGCCGCCTTGCGGTACCACGTCACCGCCTGGGCATAATCGCGCGGCACCGACCGGCCGTTGTCGTAAAGCACGCCGAGTTCGAACTGGGCATCCGGATCGCCCCGTTCGGCCGCCTTTCGGGTGCGCCGGGCGACGGACACGCCGTCGCCCGCGCGCGACGCGCGGGATTCCAGCACCAGCTCGAGAATCAGGGCCGCGCCCATGATCGCGCCGCCGGCGGTCACGCGGACGGCGTCGAAGGCGTCGGCGAAGCCGAACGGGCGCACGTGGACACCCGACATCACGATCACGAGGCCCGCGCCGAAGATTGCGAGAAAGACGAGCAGCCTGATTGAAAACGACCGGAACGCCATGACGCCGGCCCTTCCTCCCCCGAGACCGCCGGATCGAAGGCCCCGCTCTCTACGGATCGGCGAGCCCTCGCGCCGTCACGCCATGATAGCGCAACGGATTGGAAAATGCGCCCCGCTACATCACGGCCAGTCGGTCGAGGGCCGCGACGAGGCGGATGCGGGCTTGATCGACTTCCGTGCGCCGGTCCTGCTGCGCCTCGATCACCACCGGCGGCGCCTTGGCGAGGAAGCCCTCGTTCGCGAGCTTCTTGTCGAGGCGCAGGATCTCGGCCTCGATTTTGGCGACCGCACGCTCCAGCCTCGACTTCTCCAACCCCACGTCAATGATCCCGGCCAGCGGGATGACGAGGGTCGCCTCGTCGAGAACGTCCTGCACCGAGCCTTCGGGCACGTCGCCGTCGCCGGCGATCTCGGCGGACGCGAGCCGCGCGAGGCGCTCGATCAGGCCGCGGTGGCGATGCATCCGGTCGCGGGTCACCTCGGATGCGTCCTTGAGCAACACGCGCAGCCTTTCCGACGGTGGCACGTTCATCTCGGAGCGGATGGAACGAACCTGGGAGATGATGCGCACCAGCCACCCCAACTCGGCTTCGGCCCCGGCGTCGCCGAGCGCGTCCGCGAACGTCGGCCACGACTCTTCGATCAGCATGTTGGGGCGCCCGGCGGCGGTCCGCTCCCACAGCTCCTCGGTGACGAAGGGCATGATGGGATGGAGGAGCCGGAGAAGCTGTTCGACGATCCAGGCAGTCGTCGCCCGGGTCTCGGCGATGGCTTCCGCGTCGTCGCCCGCGAGGATCGGCTTGGTGAACTCCAGGTACCAGTCGCAAAAGGTGCCCCAGGTGAACTGGTAAAGCGCGCCGGCGGCCTCGTTGAACCGGAAAGCCTCGAACGCCGCCGTCGTCTGGGCGGCGGTATCGGCAATGCGCGAGACGATCCAGCGGTTGACGCCGAGCCGGTTTGCGGCGGGATCGAAATCGGAAACCGGCGCGCACCCGTTCAACTCGCAATAGCGGGCGGCGTTCCACAGCTTGGTGACGAAGTTCCGGTATCCCGCGATTCGACTCTCGTCGACGTTGAGGTCGCGCCCCTGGACGGCGAGCGCGGTCAAGGTGAAGCGCACCGCATCGGTACCGTAGCGGTCGAACAGCTCGATCGGATCCAGCACGTTGCCCTTGGACTTCGACATCTTCTGGCCGTGGGCGTCGCGAACGAGCGCGTGGATGTAGACCGTGCGGAACGGCGCCTCGTTCAGGAAGTGCAATCCCATCATCATCATTCGCGCGACCCAAAAGAAGATGATGTCGAACGACGTCACCAGCACGTCGTTGGGGTAGTGGCGGCGAAGGACTTCGGTTTCGTCGGGCCAGCCGAGCGTCGAGAACGGCCACAGCTGCGATGAAAACCAGGTATCCAGAACGTCCGCGTCCTGGACCAGCTCGACCTCGCGACCGTAGCGGCGATGCGCCGCCGCCTGCGCCTCGTCCGCGCTCGCCTCGACGAAGATCTCGCCGTCGGGTCCGTACCAAGCGGGAATCCGGTGGCCCCACCAGAGTTGGCGCGAGATGCACCAGGGCCGGATGTTGCGCATCCACTCGAAGTACGTGTTCTCCCAATTCTTGGGCACGAACACGGTGGCGCCGTTTTCGACCGCTTCGATCGCGGGACCGGCGAGGGTGGCCGCATCGACGAACCACTGGTCGGTGAGCCAGGGCTCGACCACCACGCCCGAACGATCGCCGTAGGGAAGCGTTATCCAACTCTCTTCCACCTTCTCGAGCAGGCCGAGCGCCTTCATATCATCGACGATCCGCTCGCGTGCCTCGAGGCGGTCGAGGCCGCGATAGGCCTCGGGCGCGTTCTCGTTCAGCGCCGCGTCGCGGTCGAGCACGTTGACCGTCTCGAGACCGTGCCGGCGGCCGACCTCGAAGTCATTGAAGTCGTGGGCGGGCGTGATCTTCACCGCGCCGCTGCCCTTGTCGGGATCGGCGTGTTCATCGAAAACCACCGCCAGCTTGCGGCCGACGATGGGGAGCAAGCAGCTCCGGCCCTTGAGGTGCGCGTAACGCGCATCTTCGGGGTGGACGGCGACGGCGGTATCGCCGAGCATGGTCTCGGGTCGGGTCGTGGCGACGGTGACGAACTCGGCCTCCGCGCCGTCGACCGGATATTTGAAGTACCACAGCTTGCCCTTGGTCTCGCGCTGCTCGACCTCGAGATCCGAGATGGCGGTGTGCAGCTTCGGGTCCCAGTTGACCAGCCGTTTGTCCTTGTAGATCAGGCCCTGGCGGTAAAGATCGACGAAAACCTTGGTCACGGACCGCGACAGGCCCTCGTCCATGGTAAAGCGCTCGCGCGACCAGTCGCACGACGCCCCCAACCGCCGCAGCTGGTTCAGGATCAGGCCGCCCGAATGTTCCTTCCATTCCCAGACGCGCTCGACGAACGCGTCTCGTCCCAACTCGCGGCGGCTCGAATTCTCCGCTTCCAGTTGCCGCTCCACCACCATCTGCGTGGCGATACCGGCGTGATCCATTCCCGGCTGCCAAAGCACGTCGCGCCCGCGCATGCGCTCGAAACGGATCAGGATATCTTGGAGAGTGTTGTTGAGGGCGTGCCCGATGTGCAGGCTGCCGGTAATGTTGGGGGGCGGGATGACGATCGTATAGGGGCGCGCGTCGGGACGGCGCCCGCGCTCGAACGCGCCCGATTCCTCCCAGCGGCGATAAATTCCGCTTTCGACCGCGTCGGGTCGATAGGTCTTGTCCAACATGCGTGAACCCGATTTGGACCGGTAACGTGGCTGGCGCCGGATTCGCGCAGAGAATCCATCGGCGACGGCGGCGGAATTTGTGTAGCGTCCGCGCCTTTTGCGGTCAATCCTCGAGGCGTTCCGCCCGGTTGATCATGAGATCGATCTCTTTCTTGACCAGCCGCTCGATCAGGTAGGGAAGGTTGCGGTCGAGCCATTCGCGGAGCAACGGACGAAGCATCTCGCGCACCATCGATTCCAGCGTGAGATCACGCGAGCCAACCGCGATGTCGCGGCGGTTGAGGATGGCGCGCGCGAGTTCGGAAAGGACGTCCGTCGAGGTCCGCACGGTCTCGCCCGAGACGATGTCGCCGCTGCCCGCGGCAGGCGCCACCATGGTCGGAGTCAGATCGAACACGTCTTCGCGCGGAGGGGGCGCCGGCTCAGGCTCGAACACCGGCAACGGTTCCGGTTCAGGTTCCCAGGCTGGTTCGGGTTCCGGCTCCGGCTCGAACGCGGGTTCGACCAGATCGATGACCGGCTCGGGCTCGGGCTCGGGTTCCGGCTCGGGCTCGACCATATCGACGACCGGCTCGGGCTCGGGTTCCGGCTCGGGCTCGACCATATCGACGACCGGCTCGGGTTCGGGTTCCGGCTCGGGCTCGGGTTCCGGCTCGGACACGGTTTCGGGCTCGGGCTTGGGTTCAGGTTCGGGCGCGGCGGCCTCGGCTTTCTCTTCGCCTTCGCCCTCGTCCTCCTCGGAAAGGATTCGACGGATGGAGGACAAGATGTCCTCCATGGACGGCTCCTTCTGATCGTCGCCTTCCTGCCCCTCGGCCGGCTCGAGGTCTCGCTCACTCATGAAGTGCCCTTAAGATTCAAATCGTTCGGGCGCCGCAACCCGCCGCGACAAAAACATAAACTAGAACAAGCGCCCGCGGAACGCCAAACCCTATCTCCAACGCTGCCCAACAACCATCCGGCGCCGTCATTCGTGGCGCGCGCCTTCGTGTTCACTCGTCCGGTCCGGGCGAACCGGAGCTTTCCCCACCGAACCACCTTGGCCGCACGTCCCCATAGTGCCGGTCCGG
>JAKZXM010000246.1:0-20142 GCA_047514975.1 Rhodospirillales bacterium | reverse complement strand
GGACGCGAAATTAAAGATCTTTTGCTCGGTCAATTCGCCGCGCGCGGACATCAACGCACTATGGAAGGGAACGTATGCGCCCTTGTCCATCGTCCACGCCGCCAACGCGGCCCGCGCCGCGACCACCGACTGCGGCGTCAGGATCGGGTATTCCTTGAACACGTAGCGGATGTTGCCGTCGTCCTTTAACAATTACATGACCGTGAGAAAGACCCGCTCGCAGAAGCTGCAATTGTAATCGAAGAACTCGACCACGGTGACATCACCGTTCGGCTTGCCGCCCACGGGCGAAGCCGGGTCCCTCTCCACTTGCGGGCGCAGCGTAACCAGCGCGGCTTCGGTGCGATCACGGCGTACCGCTTCTTCGTTCGTCTGGAACTGGCGAATCGCCTCGACAACCGCTTCCGGGTGATCGCGAAGATAGTCGCGCACAAGGGTCTCGACCTCGTCCTTGTCCACGGGAAGCGCGATGAGGGCTACCACCAAAGCCGAGATCGCGATCACGGCCACGACTGCGCCCGAGATGGCGAAAACCATGCGCGGCGGCAAATCGAGCTTCATCGGTTCCGGTTGCCCATTGTTCCGGTCGTCCCTCTTCGCGAATGATCGGATACCGCTCCCCCCGATACAAGACCCGATCTCGACCGATTCCCCGGAAATCACGCGGTTTTGATGGCACCGGCCAGGCTCAGCGCGAGATCACAATGCCCGAGATTAAGGCGGCGCCCTTGTCACCGCCGCCGGCGGTCGAGATCCCGACGAACACGATCCGCGCCGCCGCCAGATCGTCGGCCGGCCAGATTCGCGCGTAGAACTCGGAAATATCCACCGTTTCGAGCCACCACGTGCCGGTATTCTCGATTCCGCCCCTTTGCGTGTAGCGGGCGCCGCGACGGTCCTCGGACGGCGGGTCGATGGCGCCGCGCCGAAGCGCGGACACGCCCCAGCCGAGCGAGATCATCCGGTCGTGCGGCGGGGTGTCGTGGCCCAGCCACGCGAACGGTTGGGCGCCCCAGCTTCGCGATTTGGGATCGCCGCCGTGGAACCCGACGACGAGCCGGACCGGATGCGACTCTCCCGCATGCGGCTCCACGTGCCACGACCAACTCAGAAACGGGCTTGCCAAAAGATTCACGTCCGTGCGCCGGGCGACGACGAAAGCCGCCGCGCCATTGTCGACGCGAAGCGCCGGAACCCCTTGGCGGTGGACGAGGGTCGTGTTGCGCCGGGCCAGTCGCGTGTCCCCCGCGATCACCCAGTCGTCGGGCAGGGACGCGATCGAGAACCCAGGTGCCGGCCCAAGGACCGCGAGGCGGCCATCGGGGTCGACGCTCGCGCGCGGAATCGTGCAGCCCGCGGCGGCCAGAAGCATGATCGCCGCCGCGAGCATTCTCGCGGTCATACCGGGTTTCAGTCCTCGACCGCTTTCGCGGCCCGCGCGATGTCCTCTGCCTGCAGCCAGGCCGACGTTCCGGTGGCGAGTTCCTTTTTCGCGCGTTCCGCTTGATACAAAGCCTCGCGCGCCTTGCCCCTGAGCAAGGCTTCCTCCGCGAGCGCCAGATAGCTCATCGCCACCTGTCCATCGCGGCCGTAGGCGATGGCGAGTTGGCGCCACATGAACGGGTTGTCGGGGGTCTCCGACAGTGCCGCCCGCAGGTTGCCGATAGCCGGTTTCAGCATCTCGGGCGCCGCCGATTCGAGCTGTGCGCGGGCGAGCCCGAGGCGGAGCAGGTTGGATCCGGGAAGAAGGTCCACGGCCGTCTGGTAAGGTTCGAACGCTTCCCTGACGCGGCCGTTCTCGAACAGGATCTGGCCCTTGAGTTCGTGGAAGAAGGGGTCCGCCGGGCTCTCGGCGATCAGGCCGTCGACGAGCGCGAGCGCCCGGTCGAGATCGGGCTGGCGGAAATACGCGATCGCGCGCGCGTAGCGGGCGGGGGTGCTCGAATCCGAGGCCGCGTATTCACGGAGCGTTTGCGACGGCGGGTTCATGAACGCGCGTAGTTTGGCCCGCATACGCCCGTGAAGGGTGACGAATCCGATCTTCGCGGGGGCGTGGGTATGGGGCGATCGCCGGACGTGTTCGCGCACAATGTCCATGCGCCGCTCGGTCAGCGGGTGGGTGCGCACGTACACGTCCTGGCTCCCTCGGGACAGCAGTTCCTGTCCGCTCAGAAGCTCGAGAAAGTCCAGCATTCCGCCCGCCGACTGACCGGTGGCGTCGAGAAGGCGAAGGGCCGCCTGGTCGGCCGCCGACTCCTGGGTTCGGCTGTACTGGAGGGCGGACCGGAGGCCCATGGTCTGACCGCCGAGCGCGATCGCGGCGCCCACGTCGCCCCGACCGGTCCCGATCGCCGCCGCCGTTCCGAGCAAGGCGGAGATCATGGAGCGCTTGGCCGTGTTGCGCATTACGTCGCTCGTGCGCGCGAGATGCCCGCCGGCGAGGTGGCCGGTCTCGTGGGCGATGACGCCGATCAACTGGCCGGGGTCTTCGACGCTCGCGAGAACGCCGGTGTGGAGGAAAAGTTTCTGGCCGCCGGCGACGAAGGCGTTGAGTAAGCGGTCGTTGACAATGTAGATTTCGACCGCCGAAGGCTCCACACCCGCCGCCAGAAAAAGCGGCCTAGAAAAAGTCTCGATGATACCTTCGATTTCGGCGTCGCGGATGAATGTCACCTTTTGCGCAGCCGCACTCGCCGACCCGAGAATCAGGACGGCAAGGTACGTGGCAAGACGGAGCGGCGCGGAAATGCGGTTCAACAACTTTTTCGATCCGGGCGCACGCGTTGAAGGTAGTGTTCCCCTGATCGGTCGTCAATTCGCGCTCGCGCTCGTGGCGCTTGCGCTTGTTGGATGCGCCGGCGAAGGGGACGTGCGGCCACAGACTTTCCAGATCGTCAAGGGGTTCTTGGGCGGCGTGGTCGCCGACGAGCCGCGCGCCGCACTCGTCGGCCGCGACGTTCTCGCGTCCGGTGGAAACGCCGTCGACGCCGCGACGGCGGTCTATTTTGCGCTGTCGGTGACTCTGCCATCGTCGGCGAGCCTGGGCGGCGGCGGCGTGTGCGTGGTTCGCGATGTCCTCGCCGATACCGTCGAGGCGCTGGAATTTCTGCCCCGCGCCCCGAAGGCGGGTCCGTCAGGTGCCGTTCGGCCGACCGCGATTCCCGGAAACCCGCGCGGATTCTTCGCTTTGCATTCCCGATACGGATCGATCCGCTGGCCGCAGATCCTGGCCGAGGCCGAAAACCTCGCCCGGTTCGGCACGCCGGTGTCGCGCGCCCTTGCGCTGGACGTAGCCAAGGTTGGCAATGCGTTGGCGGCGGACGGAGGCGCACGGCGAATCTTCACCCGCGAATCGAAGACCCAGCCGGGAAGCGTGAGGATGCTGGCCGAGGGAGACTTCATCACCCAGCTCGAACTCGCGAACGTGCTTTCGCGACTCCGGACGCTCGGGCCCGGGGACTTCTACGCCGGCCAGTTCGCGCAGGCCTTCGTGGGGGCGGTCGCAGACGCCGGCGGAGCGCTGGGGGTGGATGATTTGCGAGGCTACCTCCCCGAGTGGCGCCCTACGCTCGCCATCGAAACCGGAAACAACCTCGCCCATTTCGCGCCGCCGCCGGCCGCGGCTGGGGTGGTCGCGGCGCAGGTTTGGGCGATGCTTACGCGTGACGACGACTATGAGGACGCCGCCGACGGCGAGCGCGCCCATCTGCTGGCCGAGGCTTCGCTCCGCGCTTTCGCGGACCGCGAGGGCTGGATTGATGCGAACGCCGCGCCCGGGCCGGCCGCCGCGTCGGCGCTCGTCTCGGAGGAACGGATCGCGAATCTGTGGCAGACTGTTCGCCTCGACCGGCATGTCCCCGCGGGCACCTTGCGGCCCGCGCCCGTCCGCCGGTTGGAAAACCCCGCCGCCACGACCTTCGTCACCGTCGATCGGCACGGCTCCGCCGTCGCCTGCGCGCTCACAATGAACAATCTTTTCGGGACCGGGCGAATTGCGCCGGGAACCGGAATTCTCCTTGCCATGGCTCCCGACGATCGGGGTCGGGGTCCCGAACCGCTCGGACCCATGATCGTGATCAGCGGGAACAACGGGTCGTTCCGTTTCGCCTCGGCCGCGTGGGGCGGAGCGGTTGCACCGACGGCGATGATCAGCGTGGCGCTCGGCACCCTTATCGAAAAAAGGTCGCTCGAGGATGCCATCAGCGCCAAGCGGCTTCATCACGGCGGCGATCCCGACCTCGTGTATTACGAGCCCGGTTTCGATGCCGCGCGGCTGAACGCCATGACCGCGCGGGGCCAACATGTTGCCCCGACCGAGACGTTGGGACGGGTCAACGCGGCGTATTGTCCCAACGGTCTGCCGCCGAACTGGGCCAGTTGTTCCTTCCGCGCCGATCCGCGCGGAGCGGGGCTTGCCGTCGGCGCCGATTAGGCGGCGGGTTGGCGGGGCCTCGCCCACGGAGGAAACGCCATGGTCCTGAAAGTCGCCGACCGCGGACGGATCTCCCCGTTCATCGTCATGGACGTCATGCGATCTGCGAACGAGCGGGCGGGAAAGGGGGCCCGTGTTCTGCACCTCGAGGTGGGACAGCCCGCGACCGGTGCCCCCGCCGGCGTGTTGGCGGCGGCGAAATCGGCGCTCGAGTGCGACCGACTGGGTTACACGGACGCCCTCGGCGTGGCGGACCTTCGCCAGGGAATTGCTCGGCATTACGCCGGGACCTACGGCATCGACGTGGATCCGGACCGCGTCGTCGCTACCACCGGTTCGTCGGGTGCCTTCGTGCTCGCGTTCCTGAGCGCGTTCGACGCGGGCGACCGGGTCGCTCTCGCCTGTCCCGGATATCCGGCCTACCGCAATATCCTCGGGGCCTTCGGCGTCGAGGTCGTGAGCGTCGAGGTCGGGGCGGAGAGCAACTTTCAGCCGACCCCGGAAATCCTTGATCGCGCGGGCGGCGCGATCGACGGTCTGATCGTCGCCAGCCCTTCGAATCCGACGGGCACCATGGTCGGCCGTGACGAACTGGAAGCGCTGGTCCGCTATTGCGCGGATCGGGACATCCGGTTCGTATCCGACGAGATTTACCACGGGATTTCGTACGGCGCGCCCGCCGAGACCGCGCTCGCCTTCACCGCGGACGCCGTCGTCGTGAACAGCTTTTCCAAGTATTTCTCGATGACCGGGTGGCGACTGGGGTGGATGGTCGTCCCGCCCGATTTGGCGCGGCCCGTGGAGTGCCTCGCGCAGAACCTGTTCATTTCGCCGCCGACGTTGTCCCAGATCGCCGCCGTCGCGGCCTTCGACTGCGAAGACGAACTCGTGGGACACGTAAGCCGCTACGGGCGCAATCGCGCGATACTTCTGGAAGCTTTGCCCAAGGCGGGATTCACCCGTCTCGCGTCCGCGGACGGGGCGTTCTACATTTACGCCGATGTTGGCGACATGACCAACGACAGCCACGCGTTCTGTGATCGGATGCTCGCCGAGACGGGTGTCGCCGCGACGCCGGGCGTTGATTTCGACCCAGGGCGCGGACACCGGTTCGTTCGGTTCTCGTTTTCAGGCGCCACGGACGAGATCGCCGAAGCCGCTGCTCAGCTTCAAGATTGGTTGGCCTGACGGCGCGAGAATCGGGCCGTAGCCAGCCGCGAGAAGCGACGTTCGCGGGTGCGCGCCTATTCCGTCAGTCGCCGCCACCAGCCTTTTCGGGTCCGGGACTCGGTCTCCGCGCGGTCGGCCGCGCCGACCGCGACCGTGGTCGTCTTGGCGATATCGGCGCGCTTCGGCGCATCCGATTCTGGCAAGGACGTCGTGCGGGGGCCGGCGATCTCGGAATCGGGCACCCTGGGAAGTGGCCGCTCGTTTGCGAACGGCCGTTCTTCGTCCACGCGCACGCTCTCGGAATCGGGGGCGGGGACGGGCGGAAGTCCAGATTCGGTACCGCGTCCGCCTTGGCCGCTAGCAGGCGGCGATGCATCCGGCGCTCTCTCCGGCGCAGGCTCGTCAGGGGTCGGTTCGCGGACCTTCGAGCGCCGGCCCGCCGGGCGTGACCGGCGACGCGGGGACTTTGGCCTCTCGCTCGTCTCGGGGCGGTCCGCGGTCTCGGGCTGGGCCGGTGCGGCGCTCTTGTCCGCGGCAACGTCCTCGGCCGTCGTCTCGGCGGTCGTCTTAGCTTCCTTTCGCGACTGCCCGCCTCCGCCGCGCCTGCCGCGTCGGCGGCGCTTGGTGCGGCCCCCGGACTCGGCGCCGTCTTCGCCGACGATTTCGGCTTCGTCCGCGGCCCGGGGTGTCGCGGCTTCGCGCGCCGACGCCTCGTCGCCGAGCTTCGACGCATCGCCTTCGGTCTCGGGCGCCGTCTCGGCGTCGGTAACGGTCGCTTCCGCGTCGCCCCGATTGCGGCGCCGGCGGCGTTTCGTGTCCTCCTCGCCGGTCGCTTCTTCCTCGGCCGCACGTCCGCCCGCGCCGTCCCCCGAGGCCGAAACGGTTCGCTCGATCGAGAAATGCGGCGGCTCGAGCGAAACATCGACGACAAATTGAACCGACAGACCATAACGCGTCGACAGCCCATCGACGCTCGCGCGCTTGTGATTGAGGATGTAGAACGCCACTTGCGGCGAGACGTGAATCGCGATCGCCTCGGCCTTTTTGGTGACGCCTTCCTCTTCGATGGCGCGAAGGACGTTCAGCGCCGTCAATTCGACCGACGGCCGGACACCGTTTCCCGCGCAGTAGGGGCACGTCTCGAAACTGGTCTCGAGCAGGCTCGGGCGAAGTCGCTGACGAGACAACTCGAGAAGGCCGAACGGGCTGATCCGCCCCAACTGGATGCGGGCGCGATCGTGGCGCATGGCCTCCTTCAGCGTGCGCTCCACCTGGACCCGGTTGCGCGATTGCTCCATGTCGATGAAGTCGATGACGATGAGCCCGGCGAGATCGCGGAGCCGCAAATGCCGTGCGATTTCTTCGGCCGCCTCGAGGTTCGTGCGCAGCGCGGTCTCCTCGATGTTGCGCTCTCGAGTGGCGCGACCCGAGTTCACGTCGATGGCGATCAAAGCCTCGGTGGGGCTGACGTGGATGTAGCCGCCCGAGCGAAGCTTGACCTCGGGCGCGTGGGTGGCCTCGATCTGATCCTCGATCCGGTAGTGCCGGAACAAGGGCATTCCGTCGTTCGGCCACAGCCCCACGCGTTTCGCGTGGCTCGGCGTCAAGAGCCTCATGATGGTCTTGGCGTTTCGGCAGGCTTCCTCGCCGTCGACGATGACCTCCTCGATATCGCGCGAATAGACGTCGCGGATGGTGCGCTTGATGAGATTCGCTTCCTCGTGGACCAGGGTCGGCACGATCGACTTGAGGGTCAGTTCGCGCACCGTGTCCCACTGGCGCAAGAGGTAGTCGTAGTCGCGCTTGATTTCGGTCTTGTTGCGCTCGTGGCCGGCCGTGCGCACGATGACCCCCATGCCCGGCGGAATGTCGAGGCCGGCCATCACGGTCTTAAGGCGCTTACGGTCGTCGCTGTTGGCGATCCTGCGGGAAATGCCGCCGCCGCGGGCGGTGTTCGGCATCAGAACGCAATACCGGCCGGCGAGGGACAAATACGTGGTCAAGGCGGCGCCCTTGTTGCCGCGCTCCTCCTTGACCACCTGGACGAGCAGGATCTGGCGCGCTTTGATGATTTCCTGGATCCGATAGGAACGTGATGACGGGCGCGGGCGCCGCGTTTCGGCTTCTTCCGCCGTATCGTCGCCGCCGACGGTCTCGACGCCTTGCGTCGTGGTCGCGCCGTCTCCATCCGTCTTGTCGTCGTCGGCGCGTTCCGCCGCCGCCTGCTCGGCCACCAGCACTTCGCGGTCGGCGACCGGGATCTGGTAGTAGTCGGGGTGGATTTCGTTGAAGGCCAGAAAGCCGTGCCGGTTTCCGCCGTAATCGACGAACGCCGCCTGTAGCGACGGTTCGACCCTCGCTACCTTGGCAAGATAGATGTTGCCTTTGAGTTGTCTTCGGGACGCAACCTCGACGTCAAATTCTTCCAATCGGTTTCCGCTGACCACCGCCACCCGGGTTTCTTCCGGGTGGGCGGCGTCGATGAGCAATCGTTTGGTGGGCATGTATTTCGAATCTCCAAGACCCCGATACCCGCCTTCGCATGGGTTGCGAGGCGCGCGGGGCATGTTCTCGCGAGTGGCCGGTGGCGCGTGCGAGCGATCCGAGGCTCGCCATCGCGGGTGCGGGGCAAGTCGGGTTGATGCGCGCTGCTCTATCCGGCATTGAATGACCTCAAGTCCGTTCAAGGCGTAAGCCGGCACGGGATTCGCGTGTTTGCGCCGACCTTATACGTTGCCGCGACGGCGGAAGCTGCTACCCTCAGTTGCGGTATGCATCGCTCCCGACCGGATGCGGCCAATCCCTCGTTAACATAATGGTAGGATTATTTCTCGACAATCCTCTTGTTCGCCCATTTGTTTGCGATCGCTGGTTTCCGGGGCCGCGCCGCTTCGCCGCCGGGGGGGCGGCCGGTTTCGCGTGGCCGCATGTCGATTGCCGCAGGCGCTCGATAAACGGTATATCTAGGGCCGGCGACGGAGTTGCACACTATATGGGGCCATGGCGCGCGTGATTCCAGGTCTGGGGCGGGTCCGCCCGGCGTTGTGGGCGGGCGTCGTGATTGCGGCCGCGCTTGCCATCTGCGGCGTTTGCGCGACCGCGGCGGCGAAGACCGTCGTTACCGACGTGCGCGTGGGCGCGCGAGACGGCATCACGCGCCTGGTCCTGGACATGACCAATCGGGTGGAATTCCACGTCTTTACGCTCGTCGATCCCTATCGCGTGGTGATCGATCTTGCCGAGGTCGGGTGGCGCCTTCCCCCGCGCCCCTTGCCCCGTGAGACCGGCCTTCTCAAGAGCCTTCGGTACGGCTTGTTCAAGCCCGGTCAGTCCCGTCTCGTGATGGACGCGAGCGCGCCCGCCATCGTCAATCAGGTCTTCTTGATGGAGCCCGATGGCCGGGCGGGTTACCGACTCGTGCTCGACATGATGCCGACCAGCCGTGACGCCATGCTGGCCGGCATTCGCGCCCAGGAACCGCCGGCGTCCGGGATTCCGGGACCGGATTCCGCCGCCTCGGCGAACGTGAACGCCGTGCCGGCCGCGCTCGCGCTTCCGTTTGCACCGCCGCCGAGAAAGCCGGAACGCAACGTCAAGAAGAGAATCGTCGCCATCGACCCGGGACACGGCGGCGTCGATCCGGGCGCCATCGGGAAGACCCGCGTGTTCGAGAAGCACGTCACGCTGGCGGCGTCGCGCGCCTTGAAGCAGGCGCTCGAGGAGACGGGCCGCTACCGGGTCGTGCTCACCCGCGATCGCGACATCTTTATCCCGCTGCGCGAGCGCATCGCCGTCGCGCGGAAATCGAACGCCGAGCTTTTCCTCTCCATCCACACCGATTCCATTCCCGACCGCGCTGTCCGCGGTCTTGCCGTCTACACCCTTTCCGAGAAGGCGTCGGACAAAGAGGCCGCCGAGCTTGCGCAACGAGAGAACAAGGCCGACATGATCGCCGGAATCGACCTGAGCGGGGAGACCGCCGAGGTCACCAACATCCTGATCGACCTCGCGCAACGCGAGACCATGAATCAGTCGGCGGAATTCGCGGCGCGTCTCGTGCGCGAGCTTGCGCGAGAAACGCGCATGCTGCGCAACACCCATCGGTTCGCAGGCTTCGTCGTCCTCAAGGCGCCCGATATCCCCTCGGTGCTCGTGGAATTGGGGTTCCTGTCCAATGGGAAGGACGAGGCGGCGTTGAAGAAGCCGCAATACCGCGCCACCCTGGTCCGCGCCATCGCCCGCGCCGTCGAGGGCTATTTCGCCCGAATCGAAGAGGCGAGCCGGCCGCATCTTCGATCCGGCGAGTGACTCGGGGCTCGAGGTCCTCAAGGACCTCGCGGACACAAACTGGTCACAATTTGTTGCTAACTTTCTTGCCACGCCGCACACTCGTCGAACCGCGCCATCGGTGAAGCGATGCTCAGGGCCCTTGCAATTCTGTTCGGCATGTTCGTGATCACCGCCCTCGTGGGCGCGGGCGGTGTCGTCTACGTGTTTTACCACTTCGGCCGGGGCCTGCCGGATTACCACCAGCTCGCCGACTACGAGCCCCCTGTCACGTCGCGCGTGCACGCCGGCGACGGGCGGCTGCTCGCCGAATACGCGGTTGAAAAGCGCATTTTCGTGCCGGTCAACGCCATGCCGCGCCGCATCGTTCAGGCGATGCTGTCGGCCGAGGACAAGAAGTTCTATCGCCATTGGGGCATCGATTTTCTGGGCGTCGTGCGCGCGGCCCTCACGAACCTCAGGAACGTGGGCACCGAGCGCCGCCTGGTGGGCGCGTCGACCATCACCCAACAGGTGGCGAAGAACTTCCTGTTGAGCAACGAGCTCTCATGGGAGCGCAAGATCAAGGAGGTCATCCTCTCGTTCCGGATGGAGCGGGTCCTGTCGAAGGACCGGCTGCTCGAGCTTTATCTGAACCAGATCTACCTGGGGGCCGGTTCCTACGGCGTCGCCGCCGCCGCGCTCAACTATTTCGACAAGTCTCTCGACGAGCTGACGATCGCGGAAGCGGCGTACCTGGCAGCGCTTCCGAAGGCGCCCAACAACTACAACCCGTGGCGTCATCCCCGGGCCGCCAAGGCACGCCGGGACTGGGTCCTCGACCGCATGACGCTGGACGGCTACATCACCGCCGAAGAGGCTACGCGCGCCAAGGTCTTTCCGGTTGCGGTCCGCCGCCGCGCCGCGGGCGACGTCGTTCAGGCCGACTACTTCGCCGAGGAAGTCCGCCGCGAGTTGGTTGCGCGCTACGGCGAGAACGCGCTGTACAAGGGCGGGCTTTCGGTGCGTACGACCGTCGATCCACGCCTTCAAGAGATGGCGGATCGAGCGCTGCGCAACGGGCTCGAGACCTACGACCGGCGGCACGGCTGGCGCGGACCCATCACGCGGCTCGATCTCGACGCGACGTGGCGCACGCGGCTCGCCGACGTCGAGCCGCCGCCGGATTTGGGTGCGTGGCGGCTCGCCCTCGTCCTCGAGGTCACGGGCGACGCGGCGACGGTCGGATTTGCGAATGGCCGCGCGGGCCAAATCCCAACCGCCGAGCTCGCCTGGGCGCGACCTTGGCTCGCCGGCCAGAGGGTGGGCCGGAAAGTGAAGCGCCCCGCCGACGTTCTCGCCGCCGGCGACGTGGTCGCGGTCGCGGAAGTGACGGCGAACGCCGAGGGCGAGCCCTATCCGATTGGGACTTACGGTCTTCGTCAGATCCCCGCGGTGGATGGCGCGATCGTGGCCCTCGATCCCCACACCGGCCGGGTTCTCGCCATGTCCGGCGGTTACGACCACGCGCGCAGTCAATTCAATCGCGTCACCCAGGCATGGCGGCAACCGGGATCGGCATTCAAGCCGTTCGTCTATCTCGCCGCGCTGGATTCAGGATTCACGCCTGTGACCCTGATTCTCGACGCGCCCTTCGTCATCGACCAGGGACCGGGATTGCCCAAATGGCGGCCTGCGAACTACACCAACCGGTTCTACGGCCCCAGCACCATGCGGCTGGGGGTCGAGAAGTCACGCAACCTGATGACCGTTCGCCTGGCCCAGACTGTCGGCATGGAGAAGGTCGCGATTATTACTGAGCGGTTCGGTATCGTCGATCATTTGCCCCGGCGGCTGTCGATGGCGTTGGGGGCCGGAGAGACGACGCTCATGCGCTTGACGACCGGGTATGCGATGCTCGTGAACGGTGGCCGCCGAATTACCCCGACCCTCATCGACCGCATCCAGGACCGTCAGGGGCGCACCATCTTCCGCCACGACGACCGAGCGTGCGCGGACTGCCGGGCGACCTTCTGGACCGGCCAAGCGGTGCCCACCATTCCCGACACGCGCGAGCGCGTGACCGATCCGGGCAGCGCCTATCAGTTGGTCTCGATGCTTGAGGGCGTGGTCGAGCGCGGAACCGGGCGGCGCGTCAAGACCGTCGGGCGCCCGATCGCGGGCAAGACCGGCACCACCAACGACAGCTTTGACGCCTGGTTCATCGGCTTCTCGCCCGACCTCGCCATCGGCGTGTTCGTGGGGTTCGACGGACCGCAGTCTCTGGGACCGCGAGAGACGGGCTCGAGCGTCGCCGCGCCCGTCTTCCGCGACTTCGCCTCCGCCGCGCTGGCCGAGGCGGCGGCGGTCCCCTTCCGCGTGCCGCCCGAGATCCGGCTCGTCCGCGTGAAGGCCGGAACCGGAGAGCTCGCCCTTCCCGGAGACGACGACGTGATCCTCGAAGCCTTCAAACCGGGCTCGCAACCGGACGCATCGAGGCGCGTCCTCGAGGGCTTGAGCGCGGACGGCGCGCTGGCGACCGGCACCGGCGGGCTCTATTGATCGCCTCCGGCGCGCCATTGAACTCGCCGACGCTTTCCGGCTAAATCGCGAAGCTCCCGCACGGTGCGAACCGATGGGTCCATCATGAGCGCGGAAACCGACGCCCTCGCCCAAGAGGTCAAGCAGTCGCTGGAACTGCTGAGGGGGCATCTTTGACTACGATGCCGCGCCGCGCCGTCTCGAGGCACTGAACGCAAGGGCCGAAAGCCCCGATCTCTGGAACGACCCCGAACACGCGCAAGCCCTGATGCGCGAACGCACGCGGCTCGCCGACGATATCGAGGCAATCGAGTCGTTCGAGCGCGAGCTTTCCGACACCGTCGAACTGCTCGCGCTCGGCGAGGCCGAAGGGGACGCGGAAATCGTCGCCGAGGCCGAGCAAGCGCTGCGCGCGCTCAAGACTCGATCCCGGAACCGCGAGCTGGAAACCTTGCTGTCCGGCGAGGCGGACGCCAACGACAGCTACGTCGAAGTGCACGCCGGCGCGGGTGGGACCGAGGCCCAGGACTGGGCCGACATGTTGCTTCGCATGTACGCCCGCTGGGCCGAGAATCATGGCTACAAGCTGGAATGGTTGGAGGAAAGCGCGGGCGAAGAAGCGGGCCTCAAGTCCGCGACCGTGAAGGTCCTCGGCCGTAACGCCTATGGATGGTTGAAGACCGAAAGCGGGGTCCACCGCCTGGTCAGGATCTCTCCGTTCGATTCGTCTTCGCGGCGCCACACCAGTTTCGCGTCCGTCGGGGTTTATCCGGTCGTCGACGAGAAAATCGACATCGACATCCAGGACAAGGACCTGCGCGTGGACACCTACCGCGCGTCCGGGGCCGGCGGGCAACACGTCAACCGCACCGACAGCGCCGTGCGCATCACGCATCTCCCGAGCGGCATCGTGGTGCAGTGCCAGAACAACCGCTCCCAGCACCGCAACCGCGCGACGGCCATGGCGATGCTTCGCGCGCGACTCTACGAAGCGGAGCTGAGAAAGCGCGAATCGGAGGTCCAAGCGCAGCACGCCACCAAGTCCGACATCGGCTGGGGCCACCAGATCCGGTCCTACGTGTTGCAGCCATATCAGCTCGTCAAGGACTTGCGGACCGGCGTCGAGACGAGCGGCACCAACGCGGTTCTCGACGGCGATCTCGACGACTTCATGGCCGCCGCGCTCGCCCAGCGCGTCAAGGGCGAGGAGTCCGATCGGCGCCGCGACGACGCCGGCGCGACGGATGATGGCGGTTCCTAACTCGGCCCGCGATCAGCGCCCGAGCAGCGCCTCGATTTCGTCTCTCGTAAGCGACATGTCGTCGCCCGGCCCATCCGTTTCCTCGGTCCCGCCCATGTGGCCCCGGCGGTCGGGGCCGTAGTAATCGTCCGCCTCGACGAAACGCCTTCCGCGACGCACCACTTGGACGATCGAGTCGCAAAGCGCGCCCGGACCGGCGTCTCGGGTCACGAATTCGTCGACGCCCGCGTCCAGGGCCTCGCGGACGTCCGCCTTGCGATGGCGAGCGCCGACCATGACGATGGGAAGCGCCGAGATGCGCGGCGTTCCGCTGGCCCTGAGAAAGCGCACCAGCTCGGGGCGCTGGTCGGTCACCAGAACGTCGATGCGCGTTGTCCGCATGACCTCGATCGCGTCGACCGGGTCGCTCACCTCGCGCACCGTGCCAATGCCCGAACGCCTCAATTCGCGTTCGAGTCGGGCGCGCCGAACGCGGTCTGGGTCGAGCACCAGCACGTGGATGTCGAAGTGGCGTTTCCTGGCCATGGCCTCGTGTTCCGGAATCGGTGGATCCGAGCGATCCCCGTTCCACGGCTAGGAAAGCGCAATTTGGCGAACGAACGGTTAATGAATTGGGGCGATTTCGGGGCGATCCGCGTCACTCCGCCTAGACCAGATCGTGGTCGGTCGGAATCGCTTAAGCGCGATCCGGCGGCCCCTAAGCCGCTAAAAATCGAGGCCGGCCGAGAGCAGGTCGTCGGCGAGGTCCGGGACCCGATCGCCGACGTTTACGCTCGTCACGTCTTCTTCTTTCGGTCCGTGGCCCCTTGGTGCGCGCGTTTTCGCGACGCCGCGGAGGGCATACCGACGATCTCGTCGAAGTGCTTCACGACGTTGGCGGCCGTCAGTCGCATCCTGTCCTCGAGCGCCCCCAGATCGGAGACCCCGGTCGCGCTGGCGAGCGCATCGAGAAGAGGGCCCGGAGCCTCGCCTTCGTGCCCCCGACCGGAAGACCGCCCCAAGCTCAGCCGGAGCAGTCCCTGCACGGTTTGCCAAAGTTCGAGAGCGGAGACGAGGTCGGCCGCCGCGCGCGCGTCAAGGTGGCCCGCGTCCCTGAGGCGCGTGAGCGCGCATCGGGTGTTTGGGCTGAGAACGTCGGGCGAGGCGTGGGCAAAGCGAAGTTGGAGATACTGAGCGATGAACTCGACGTCGACCAGACCGCCCGCCACGCGCTTGACATTCCATGGATCGTCCGTGCCGTGCTCGGCTTGGATGCGCTGGTGCATCTCGGCAACGTCGGCGAGCAGGCGTTGCGGCGGCGATTCGCGTGTGAGCAGTTCGCGCATGGTCGCCTCGACGCGGCGTCCCAATTCCTCGGGTCCGGCGACGACGCGCCCGCGTGTCAGCGCCATTCGCTCCCACGTCCAGGCGTTGTCCGTGTAATAGCGCTTGAAGGCCTGGATGCTGGATGCGATCGGACCCGCGTACCCCGACGGCCGCAGCCGCATGTCCACATCGAAAACGCTGCCTTCGGCGGTCTGGACCGTGATCGCGCTGATCAGGCGCTGGCTCAAGCGCGCGAAATAGTGGGTCGGCGACAGAGGCCGAGCGCCATCGGAGAGTTCCGTGTCCTCGGGTGCATCATAAATGAAGATGAGGTCGAGATCCGAAGCGGGCGTGAGCTCTCGGCCCCCGAGCTTCCCCATGCCGACCACCGCCATGGCGGCGCCGGGAATGCGCCCATGGCGGTGCTGGAAGTGATCCTGAATGCGGGGCACCAAGCGTTGGAGAATGCATTCGGCGATGTTGCTCCAGGCTTCGCCTGAAGCCCTCGCGCCGAGCAGGCCCTTCAAGGATTGAACGCCGATCTGAAGGCCGCGGTCGTGGGCCCAGCGCCGAACCACGTCGAGGGCCTCATCGATCGCGTCGACACGGCTCAACATGCGCTCAAGCTCGTCCTCCAGGGCCTCCAACGGCGGCGGAAGATCGAAGAAATCGCCGGCGAGGACCGAATCGAGCACCGACGGATGGCGGCTCAGGTGATCGGCGAGGCGCGGCGCGCCGCCGATGATCTCGGCTACCAGATTGAGCAACTCGGGTTTCGAATGGAACATCGAGAAAAGCTGGACGCCCGCCGGCAGCTTGCCGAGGAATCGATCGAACCGCGCAAACGCGTCGTCCGCATCGGGGGTCCGCCCGAGGGCGGTCAGCAGATCAGGCATGAGTTCGGTCAGGATCTCCCTGGCCCGCTGACTGCGCGTGGCGCGGTAGCGTCCGTGGTGCCAGCCGCGGACCGCGTGATCGACGGCGTCCGGGTTGCGGAATCCCAGCCTCTCGATGGTCCGCAGCGTATCGGGATCGGGATCGCCGCCGGTGAACACGAGGTTTCCCGCCCCCGCCCGGTCGGTTCCCAGCGATGGCGCATCCTCGAACAGACTGGCGTAGTGCCGAGCGACGCGGCTCAAGACCGCCTCGATCTCGGTGGCGAACGCGCCTCGGTCGCGATGGCCGAGGAAGATCGCGATCTGGGACAACTGGCGCTCGGACTCGGGAAGGCTGTGAGTCTGCTCGTCCGCGATCATTTGCAAGCGGTGTTCGAGCCGCCGGAGATAACCGTATGCCGCAACCATGTCGTCGGCCACGTCGGGCGCGAGGCGCCCCGCGGCGACCAACGCGCGAAGCGCGCCGACGGTCGAAGCGCACCGCACCGCCGGCTCGCGCCCGCCCCAGATCAGTTGCTGGGTCTGGGCGAAGAATTCGATCTCGCGAATGCCACCGCGCCCGAGCTTGATATTGTGGCCGGCGACGGCGATCTTGCCGCCGCCACGGTGCGTGATGATCTGGCGCTTGATCGAGTGGATGTCCTGAATAGCGGCAAAATCCAGGTTCTTGCGCCAAATGAACGGTGCCAGGCGTTTGAGAAAACCGGCTCCGGCGGCAAGATCGCCCGCGACCGGACGGGCCTTGATCATGGCGGCCCGTTCCCAGTTCTGGCCCATGCTGCCGTAGTAGCTCTCGGCGGCGATCATGGACATGGCGGGCGGTGTGGCCCCCGGGTCCGGCCGCAGGCGCAGATCGGTTCGGAACACGTAGCCCTCGGCGGTCCGCTCGTCGAGGAGGCGCACGAGGTCGCGCGTCATCCGGACCATGTGGCGGTGCAGCCCGCCCATATCGTCGGTCCGGATGATCTCCGCGTCGTAAAGGACGATCACGTCGATGTCGCTCGAATAATTGAGTTCGCGGGCGCCCAGCTTACCCATTGCTAGCACGACGTATCCCGAATCGGTTTCGGGCTCGTCTTCCGAGGCGAGCCAGAACGCGCCGGCGTCGGCGCCGTCCCGAAGGACGTGCGCGACGGCGCAGCGAATCGCGGCGTCCGCGAAATCCGTCAACGCCCCGGTGATCCGCTCCAGAGGCCAGGCGCCCGCGATGTCGGCGACGGCGACCACAATCGCCGTGCGAGTCTTGGCCGTCCGCAGGCGCCGTCCGAGTTCCGCTCGGTCCTGCCGCACTTGGCGAAGGCGATCGAGGCGCTGCGTCACGTCCGCGGCGGCCTCCTCGGGGCCGTCGACGACGATGTCGCGCAAAGCGTATGGATCGGAGACGGCGCACTGGGCAAGGAACGGGCTGTTGCCGAAGACCGCTTCGAGCAGGCGTCGACCGTCAGGATCGCCCGTGATATGGTGGGCGAACTCCGCGAGTCCGGCGTCGCCCTTGGATCGTGCCAAGTTTTTTGCGGCCTCGGACCACCGCTCGATGCCCATTCCGGCGCGGTCCGGATCGGCCGCCTGCGGGAGCGACTCGGGGTTGATCACGAGGGAATAGGGACGCATTTTTTATGCCCGGGATTGGGCGCAGACTGGGCAATGCGGAAACGCGGGTCAAGACGCCCGCGCAACGGGGACGCCTCGGTTGATCGGCAGGGCGTTGCACAAGACGATAAAGCTCGCCGGGACCCTGGGGACGGGACTGGTGATCATCGCGCTGCTGCTCGCCTGGCGGCTTTCGTCCGGTCCCATTTCACTCGGTTTCCTGTCGCCCTATATGGAGGACGCGCTTAGCGCGGCCACCGAATCCTTCGACATCGAATTCGACGATACCACCCTTGCCTGGGCGGGCTGGGATCGGGCGCTCGACATCCGCGTGCTCAACGTCCGCGCCGTCGATACGAAAGGTGCCGTCGTCGCCAGCGTGCCCGAGCTTTCGCTTTCGCTCAGTGCCCAGGGTTTGTTGCGCGGCACGGTGGCGCTGAGAAACATCGAGCTTTTTCGCCCGAGACTCTGGCTGGTGCGAAGACGCGACGGCGGATTCGAAACGGGGCTGAAGGCGGGAACCGAGGGCTCGGAGGAACTTTTCAGGGGCATTCTCGCGGCGCTCGCCGCACCGCCCGATCCGGACGGATCCATGGGGTACCTGACGCGCGTCGCCGTGGTCGACGCCGACCTAACGGTCGAAGACGAGCGCCTCGAGACCCTTTGGCGCGCACCGTCAACGCAAATCGCGTTGCAGCGGACCGAGATCGGGATCGACGCCGAAGTGTCTTTCGATCTCCGGGTGGACGATCAGGTCATACCGCTGAGCGCCGTCGCCAAATACCGGATCGCGGATCAGCGGCTGGACGCAGGCGTCAGCTTCGGCACAGTGAACCCGGCCCTTTTGTCGCGCGTCTCCCCCAGGTTCCAAGAATTCGCGCATTTCGCCGTTCCGGTTCGAGGAACGCTCACCATCGGCATGGATTCGCGTGGAACGGTCGACGACGTCGGATTTCACGTCATCGGCGGCGGCGGCGAACTGACGCTGCCCGAGCCCGCGGCACAGCGACTCGAAATCGACAAGCTCGAGCTTCGCGGGCGGTACGACGGCCGATCGGGGGTCACCGAGTTCGAGAGGATTTTTCTCGATCTCGGAGACCGAGGCGCGATCGAGCTTCCCGCGGCGTCCGGACACAAGATGCCGGTCCGTTCGCTAAGTGCCCGCGGGCGCTACGACATCGAACGCGACACGCTTCATCTGACGGCCCTGGAGGCCGATATGGGCGGACCGACCGCGCGCCTCACCGCCGAGATTGAGGGGATTGCGGGCGTGGGCGGGCCGATCGCGCTCACGCTCAAGGGCGCCGTCGAGGATGTTCCGGTCGACCGGGCGCGACGGTACTGGCCGCCTGCTTGGGGCAGCGACATTTATGCCTGGTGCACCAACCATTTTTCGGGCGGCGTCCTCAAGCAGGTGAGCATCGAAACTCGTATCGTCGAGGCCCGGGACGGTCGGTTCGAGGTGGTCTCGCTCACCGGCGGGATGGACATCCAAGGGATCTCGGTCGACTACCTCGAGGCGATGCCCCCAGTCGAAAACGTGGATGCGACCGCGTCCTTCGATCTGCGGCGATTCGACATTGCAATCGGCGGGGGCTCGGTCATGGGGCTTAGGGTGGACGAGGGGACCATCGCGTTTTCCGGCCTCGACATGGTCAACCAGGATGCCGATATCGAGATCGCAGTGCACGGTCCCCTGCGCAACGCCCTCGAGCTCATCGATCACAAACCCTTGCAATTCGCCTCGGAACTCGGCTTCACCCCGTCCAAGATCGAAGGCACCATGGAAGCGCGTCTGCGCCTCAAATTTCCTGTCGAAAAGGCGCTCACGTTCGAACGCGTCGGGGTTTCGGCCACCTCGATGATGCGCGATGTGGCTGCCCGCGACGTGTTTGGCTTCCTCGACGTTCATCACGGAACGCTGCGCCTCGCGGCGAACAAAGACGGCATGGACGTGCGCGGCGACGCCGTCATCGGCACGATCCCGGCCGAGCTTGTCTGGCGCGAGAACTTCCGCGACACGGCCGAGGGACGAAGCCGGTATGAATTGCGCGGACGGGTGAACCACGATCAGCGGCTGGCGGAACTCCACCTCGACTTCCCGCCCTTCTCGGCCGACACCATGAGCGGCCCCATGGACGCCCGCGTGGTGTATTCGGTGTTCCATGACGATCGCAGCCGGCTGGAGGCCGCGCTGAACTTGTCCCAGACATTTTTGTCGTGGGACCGGGTCGCGTGGAGCAAGCTTCCGGGCACCGATGGAGCGGCGTCCATCAGCCTGGATCTGAACGCCGCCAGAGCGCCCACCGAGGTGCGGTTCGATGTCCGCGCAGGCGACCTGACGGCCAAGGGCGAGGTGTCGTTCGATCCACAGGGAGGCGCCGTCCGGCGAGCCCGCCTCGAGACGCTGCGGTTCGGCGAAACGGACATCGAGGAGGCCGAGTTGACCCCCCTGGCCGGGGGCGGTTGGAGTGCGCGAATAGCGGGTCCCAGCTTCGATCTCGCGCCGATGTTCGACAATCCCTTCGACGGCGTGACGCTTCGCGAAGGGGATGGCGAGGCCGGTCCTCTGCTGCGCCTCGAGGCGGACTTCGGCCGTGTCCGGCTTGGCCCCGGCCGCGAGCTGCGCGAGTTGAAGGGCATCCTTAAGCACGATGGACGGCGGTGGTTCGAAGCCAACG
>JAKZXM010000245.1:0-2797 GCA_047514975.1 Rhodospirillales bacterium | reverse complement strand
GTTGCGGCCCATGCTCAGCCTCCCTTCTTCGCCGGTGCGTCGGACCCGCCCCGGTTCTTTCGCGCGCGCTTGGCCTTGCCTTCGGCGATGATCAACTCAAGCAGTTCGTCCACGAGGATGGCATCCTGGGTGAAGCCGATGTCATCGCCGTTCTGGTAGTAGGTTTCTTCGCCGCCGGGGTCGAGCAACACGAACTTGCTGCCGAACAGCCCGTCGGTGTGGATCGCCGCAGCCGAATCCGTGGGCAGAGGGGGGTGTCCGGCGTCGAGGCGCAGCGTGATCCGGGCCCGGAAATCGTCGACCAGCGTCATTCGTTCGACCGAACCGACCCTGATTCCCCCCATGCGCACCTCGTCGCCGACCCCCAGGCCGTCGACCCGGTTGAATGTCGCGGTCAGCACGTTGGCGCCGATGGTCTTGAACTCGCTCGCCCTGTAAGACTGAAGGAACAGGAACGCGAGCGACGCGACGATCGCCGCGCCGACAAGAACTTCCCGGGTCTCGCGGGTCATGTTCCGGCCCCGCCGCCGGCGCCCGGGGCGAAGCGGGGGCCCGGTCCGCGGGCGCGCGCGTTCACTCGGGCGTCCACGGCTCGTAGTCGCCGGTGGCCCGGGCCCGCTGACCGCCCTTGAGGTCGTGGCCGGCGGGCCGGTACGCGGCCGTCGTTCCGGTGAGATTGGGAAGATGCTCTTTCTGCCAGGGCCGAGATCCGGCGGCGCTTTCGGTCAGCGGGGCGTCGGTGGTGTGATGGAGCCAGGCATGCCATTCCGGCGGCACCTTCGATGCCTCGGCCTTGCCCCGGAACAGGACCCAACGCCTTTCGCGGCCGTGCAGACGAGCACGCCGGGCGCGGAAATAGCGGTTTCCGAACTCGTCCCGTCCGACGAGTTCGCCCGCGATCCAAGAGTGGACGAGCGTTCGGAGGTCCATGGGTTCGCGTTGTCGTGCTCGAAGGGGAACGCAGGCAACTATGCCAGCTTGGGCTCACCCCGTCCAGAGCGAGGGCCGCAAGCGAACGGGCCGGACCGCCACGCACGGCGTCCGGCGCGGCGTCATGCGGCCTCGTCCAGCGCCTCGCACAGAACCGCGACCACTTCGTTCACATTGATCGGCTTGACGAGGTAATGGCGGAACCCCGCCTGGAGACCCCGTTCGATATCCTTCGGATAGGCGCTGGCGCTAAGCGCGACGACGGGGATGGCGCGCGTTTTCCTGGACTTGCGGAGCCGCTTCAAGGCCTCGAACCCATCGAGGCCGGGAAGATTGATGTCCATCACGATCACCGCCGGCACGTGCTCGCGCGCCAGCGCGATCCCCCGTTCGGCCTCCTTCGCCGTCAGAAGCGTAATTCCGCGGATCCGCTTGGCGATGCTTTCCATGAGGCGGAGGTTGGCGGGATTGTCCTCGATGTAGAGGACCGTCCGGGAGCCCTGCACTTTGGCCGGCGGTCGCTGGGCTTCGATGACCGCCGGCGGCGCCCGCGGCGCCGCGCCGGCGCCGGAAGCGGATAGCTCGAACCAGAAGGCGCTTCCCGCGCCGACGGTGCTTTCGAAGCCGATCCGCCCGCCCATGCGCTCGACGAGCTGCTTCGTGATCGTAAGCCCGATGCCGGTGCCTTCGACCCCGGACGCCTCGGCGCTCAGGCGCGTGAAAGGCAGGAACAGCTCGCCGCGCTTCTCAGGCGGAATCCCGACGCCGGTGTCGACCACTTCGACGCGCAGGCGGCCGCTCCCGTTGAGCCGGTCTCGAAGGGTCACCGTTCCGCCACGGCGGTTGTATTTGATCGCGTTCGAAATCAGGTTCAAAAGCACCTGCTTGGTCCGCGTGTAATCGGCGCGCACACAGACCGCGGTCTCGCGCGCGCACCGATCGACAAGCTCCACGCCCGCCTCATCGGCCGACGTGCGCGTCAACGACAGGCACTCGTCGATGACCGCGCGAAGCGAAACGTCCTCCATGGAAAGCTCAAACCGCCCCGATTCGATCTTGGCGAGGTCGAGAATCTCGTCGATCAGGCCCAAGAGATGACGGCCGCCGCTCAGGATGTATTCGACGTGGCGCTTTTGAACCTCGCTCAGCGGTTCGGCGGGGTTGTACTCGAGAAGCTGGCCGAACCCGAGGATCGCGTTCATCGGCGTCCGAAGCTCGTGACTCATGCGCGACAGAAACTCGGACTTCGCGCGGTTGGCGGCCTCGGCTTCCTCCTTGGCGACGCGCAGGGCCCGTTCGGCGTCCCTGGATTCGGTAATGTCTTCCGAGATGCACAGGAGATACTTGGGCGCGCCGGCATCGTCGAGAATCGGGAGCTTCTTGTTGTGCAGGACCCGTACGCCGCGTGACCCGAGCTCGACCTCCAGTTCCGCGGTTTCGAGGTACTGCCCCGTTTGCAGAACCTCCCTGTCCAGGGCGATCAATCGTTCGGCCTGGTCGGGTCTGAATACGTCGCGATCGGTCTTGCCGATCAAATCGTCCAGGGAACGGCCAAGCAGCCGCTCGCCGGCCCTTTTTGACGCGGAGGAAGCGAAGACCTTCGGCTTCCTTCACGACGATCATGTCGGGAATGTTCTCGATGATGGAATCGAGGAACCGCTGGTGTTCGCGAAGCGTCCGTTCGGTCTGCTTGCGTTCCGTTATGTCGTCCGAAATGCACAGCACGTACCTGGGCGCGCCATCGTCGTCGAGGATGGGGACTTTCCGGTTGTGCAGGATCCTGGTCCCGCGGGAATAGGACTCGACCTCCCTTTCGGGGATGTCGAGGATCGTCCCCGTTTCCACGACCTCGCGATCGAACGCGACG
>JAKZXM010000244.1:0-4141 GCA_047514975.1 Rhodospirillales bacterium | reverse complement strand
GTCGTCGGCCGTAAAGGGCGATCCGTCTTGCCACTTGACGCCCTCGCGCAGCTTGAACTCCCAGGTCTTATCATCGAGCGCCTTCCACGAGGTGGCGAGGCCCGGCTTGAGTTCCATTTTGTCGCCAAATTCGATCAGATGGTCGAAGAAGTGGCGGTCGATCTGGATGTTGACGATCAGCGTCTGCCAGTGGGGATCGATGCCGCTCGTTTCCGTCTTGACGGCGAGCTTGAGTTCGTCGGCCGAGGCCGCGCCCCACAGCATGGCGGCGAAGACGCCGGAAACGAGGCCGGTGAGCAGCTTTTTCATGGGTCATCCTCCTTAAGATTGCAACGGATCGGTCCCGGGTTCGCGCCCCGGACCATTGATTTCGACACGCAAGAACGACCACACACAATCCAATGCGGACGCCCGCGCGCGCCTTTTTGACGAATCGAGTGTAGCAGGCATTCGTGACCGGTCGTACGCGTTTTATCCGGCGGGGCTTCGCCGTGCCACAATGGTCCCGGCGACCAGGAGGAAGGCAAGCCATGAAGTGGAAAAGAACGATCACCGTGGTCGATGCCCACGCCGAGGGCGAGGTCGGCCGGGTCGTCGTCGGCGGTGTGCTGGCGCCCCCGGGGCGAACGATGTTCGACAAAATGCGCCACATGGAGACCGAGGCGGACTGGTTGCGCCGGTTCCTGCTGAGCGAGCCCCGCGGCGGCGGAACCTGGTGCGCCAACCTGGTCGTGCCGCCGACGATGCCGGAAGCGGACGTGGGCTTCATCATCATGTTGGTCAACGGATACGCGCCCATGTCCGGCTCCAACACCATCTGCACGGCCACCGTGCTTCTCGAGACCGGGATGGTTCCCATGACCGAGCCCGAGACCCGGTTCGTCCTCGAGGCGCCGGGTGGCCTGGTGGGTGTCACGGCGAGGTGCCGTGACGGCCGCTGCGAGCAGATCAAGTTCACCAATGTGCCTTGTTTCGTCTTCCACCTCGATCACCCCCTCGAGGTGGAAGGGGTGGGCACGATCGCGGTCGACGTCGCCTACGGTGGCGTGGTGTTTGCGTTTGCCGACGCCCACGCGCTCGGCTTCGCCGTCAAGCCCGACGAGGCGCGCGACCTGGCCGCCATGGGCGAGCGCATCATCGCCGCCGCGGCCGCGCAGATCGAGGCCATACACCCCGAGAATCCGGAGATCCATACGGTCTCCATGGCCGCCATCGCCGTTCCCGTCGTCGCCGCCGGGGACGGGCGCAAGCTGGGCCGCAACGCGGTCGTTCCCCGGCCGCCGCCCTACCATATCGACCGCTGCCCCACCGGCACGGCAACCTCTGCGCGGCTCGCCATCATGCACGCCCGGGGCCAGATCAAGCCGGGCGAGACGTTCGAGAACCGCTCGATCATCGATACCCGCTTCGATGCCGAGATCGTCGCTATCACCGAAGTGGGCGGCATCCCGGCGGTCATTCCGACCGTCGCCGGGCGCGCCTGGATCACCGGTATCCACCAGTACGGCCTCGACCCCACGGACCCGTTCCCCGACGGCTTCCGTCTCGACGAAGGCGCGCTCGTGTGAGCCCGGCCATGACCCTGTTCGTGGCGGCGGAGGCTCGAACCACTTGCCGATCGCGCGCCGGCCGATCGCGCCCTTGGCCGATCGCAAAGGTGACGTCGGCGCCGTGGTGGCCTACGCTGCGACTTCGATTCGTGCAGACCGGACGCGATAAAATGCAGTGAGGAATAGCGAAATGGCCCACGCAACGGCATCGACACCGGCAATTCGGACCATTCACAAGGAGCACCAGCACCTGAGCTGGGACAACGCGCGCGCCCCCGCGCTCACCATCGCGCCCGGCGAGACCATCGAGTTCAGGGATATCGACGGCACGCTCGGCCAGATAACACGGGACTCGACCGCCGAAGACATCGCAAACCTGGACTTCTCGCGCGTCAACGCCATTTCCGGGCCGGTCTTCGTGGACGGCGCCCAGCCCGGCGACGCGCTCAAGGTCACGCTGGTGGGCATGGAGGTACCGGGCTGGGGATGGACGGCGATCGTCCCCGGTTTCGGGCTGCTGGCCGACGACTTCACCGCGCCGGCGATCCACGTCTGGAGTTACGACACCGGCTTTGGCGAGCCGGCCGCCTACGGCCCCGGCGCCCGAGTCCCCCTTAAGCCGTTCTGCGGCACGGTGGGCGTGGCCCGGGCGGCGCCCGGCAGCCACAGCACGATTCCGCCGTACCGCAGCGGCGGCAACATGGACATCCGGGACCTGACGCTCGGCGTCGAGCTCTATCTTCCGGTCGAGGTCGAGGGCGCGCTTTTCTCGATCGGCGATCCCCATGCCGCCCAGGGAGACGGAGAGGTCTGCGGAACGGCCATCGAGACACTGGCGAGCGTAAGCGTGCACCTGGACCTGGAAAAGGGAGCCAACTTGCCTTTCCCGCGCTTCGTGACGCCGGGGCCGGTGAGCCGCCACCTGGACGCCAAGGGCTACGAGGTGACGACGGGGATCGGACCCGATCTGATGGAGGCCGCGAAGGATTGCGTGCGAGGGATGATCGAGCGCGTCGGCGCGCGCTATGGCATGGGGCCCGAGGACGCCTACATGCTGTTGAGCGTTTGCGCAGACTTGAGGATCAGCGAGGTGGTCGACCGCCCGAACTGGGTGGTCTCGTGCTACCTGCCGCGCCTCGTGTTTGACTGAGTTCGGGGCGCATGGTCGAACGCGCGCCGGACACGCTTGCCGTCGATAGCCACCGCTTCGGCATTGGCGGGCGGCCCGAAGTGATCAGTTTGCCCGATCAAGCTCCCGTGGGCGCGGTGAAACGCCATGGCCGGCACGATCACCGGGGAATAAACGCGAACCGCGGCTGTTTATCAGTGCGATACACCGGTATCTCGATCCCACAGCCCAACCGCATAGGACTGCAATCATGAAACGCATACTTCTTGCCGCTACCGCCGCAGTGCTCATTGCCGGCCCGGCCCTCGCCGGTTCATGCCCCAAGCACATGAAGGCGATCGACGCGGCGCTGGCAAAGAATCCCCAACTCTCCAGCGCCCAGCTCGATGAAGTGAAGAAGGCTCGATCCGAGGGTGAAGCGCTGCACAAGGCGAAAAAACACGGCGATTCCCTGAGTACGCTGGCCCAAGCCGAGAAGATCCTCAAGATCTCCATGTAGACGGGTTCCCCCAGCCCGCACCCGAAGGCGCGGTCCGCCCGTAATGGCGGCCCGCGCTTTCGTTTTTCGTTCCGGGCGTTCTGGGTACGCCGCCGCGTGCCAGCCGGCCTGTTGTCCACGTGCACCCCGCCGATCTGCCCGTGACCGGCCGCTCCGTCTCCCTTGGTCGCATCGCAACCCCTCCTCACGCGACAAAAGAACCGCGAACCGGCGCCGAAGCGAATCCTTACCGTAGAAAAAATCGCAAGGTCTCGGAGGCCAAACGCCCCCTTCCTTGCGATCCCGAATCCATGGCTGGACCGTAAAACGAACCCAGATCAGTCCATTAAGCGAATTTCACGGGCGAGCAGGTAGGCCCCGGCACCGGGTGCCGGACCACGCACGTCGTTACCGCGTGCGCCCGCGCCGTAACGCCACCGGCCGATCCAGGATCTCCTTCACCACGAACGCCTCGCGCAGCGAATTGGGTGTGCGCAACCGCGCCCGGAGACGGGCTGAGAAGGTTCCCTCGGCCGGGAAACCGGCGCGCGGCATTGGGGGCGGCGCTGCCGGCGGCTCGCGCGGCGGTTTCGGCTCGACGTCTTCGCTCGCCACCGGCTCCGACTCGCGCGCATCGCGCTCAAACTCTTCGCTGGCGAACCACGGCACATCCGCCCGCTCGTGGGCGGGCTGGAACCCGCGGGTCGCGTCCCAGGGGCCGGCCACCGCTCACGTCTCCTCGGTCGGCGGGCCTTGGTCGCGGTCTGGATCGGCGACGCTGCTGCGCATGCGCGTGTCCGAGATGACGTTTTGCATGTTGTAGTAGTCCATCACCCCCATATGGCCGGCGCGAAACGCGTCCGCCATCGCCTTCGGCACCTCGGCCTCGGCGAGGACGACCTTGGCGCGGTTCTCCTGCACCAGCGCCACCATCTCTTGCTCGCGGGCGACGGCGAGGGCGCGCTGGCGCTCGGCCTGGGCCTG
>JAKZXM010000243.1:0-16354 GCA_047514975.1 Rhodospirillales bacterium | reverse complement strand
GGGTCGTACAGCTCGACGTCCAGACCGAGTTGCATTGCCCCCATGTGCCCGAGCGCAACCTTGAGATCGAAAATGGCGGCCATCTCGTCGCGCTGGGCGCGAACGAAGCTGACGCTGGCGTCAAGCAGCTCCTGCTCGGCGTCGAGAACGTCGAGAACCGTGCGCGAGCCCACCGCGGCTTCGCGTTCGACACCTTCGAGGGCGATTTCGGCCGCCTCGATCGCGGCCTTGAACGCCTCGATCTGCGCCCGCGCCGTTTGCAGCGATTCCCACCCGCGCGTCGCCGATTCGGCGGCCGCCCGGCGCGCTTCGTCGATCAGGAGGCGCTGCTGGCCGAGGGTCTGTCTCGCCGCGCGCAGCCGCGAATAGACGGCGCCCGACTGATACAGCGGCACCGTCAAGGTCACGGTGGCCGCCAGGGTATCGACCCGGCTCTCCTCGCCCGCCGTATCGAACGCGCGCTTGGCGCTGCCCTCGAGGCTGACGGTCGGCAGCAGCTCACCACGCACCTCATCGGCGTCATTCGCGGACGCGCGGGCGTCGAAATAGGCGGCGATCACGTTCGGGGCCTCGGCGACGGCGATCCCGACCGCCTCCTCCCAGCTGGTCGGCAGCGCGCCGAGCGGCGCCGGCGCTTCCAACCGCCCCGGAGCCTCGCCCACCACGTTGCGATAGGCGGCCCGCGAGATCTTGAGATCGCCCTGGGCCTGAGAGCGGTCGGCGCGGGACCGGGCAAGGCGCGATTCCGCTTGGCTCACGTCCGTTCGCGTGACCTCACCGACGCGGAACCGGTCGCGCGTAGCCTCGAGCTGGCGCGCCAGCCGTTGCTCGTTCTTGATATTGAGCTCGAGCACCGCCTGGTTGCGGACCACGTCCACGAACGCGTCCCCGGCGTCACGAAGCACCGTTTGCTCGACCACGAACAGGCGCGCGCGCTCGGCCTTCACCGTGTTCTCCGCTTCGCGGGTCGCGGCGATCGTCCGGCCGCCGCGGTAGAGGTCCTGATCCAAGGTGAAGCTCAGCGACCGCGGATCGCGGAACTGGCGCCGGTTGGTCGAGACGTTGCTCTCGATCTGGGCGGTGCCGGCGTCGCCCGCCATCTCGACCGTCGGCCGCCAGTTCGAAAGCGCCTGCACCACCTGTTCGTCGGTGGCGCGCAGTTTCGCCCGTTGCGCGAGCAATGTCGGATTGTTGGCGTAGGCCGCGGCGAGAGCTTCTGCCAGGGTCTGCGCCTCGGCGGGACCGTTCAGGCCAGCGAGTCCGGCGAGCAGAACCGGGATCGAGAGACTCCAGCGTGTCATGGATCGGCGTTCCAGTGCGGGCGAATCCGCGCGCAGTCTAAGGGCGCGTCGTCGTGAAGGCAATGGAATCAAGGGCTTGGTTCGACACGGCCGCGACGGGCCGCGCCGAAGGCGCGAAGGCGCGCGTCAAAAGACGAACGCCGGTGGCGCCGCAAAGCCCGCGAGCGCCGGCGTCGCGGCGTCGAACAGCTCGACGCGCGCGAAGTGGTCTCCGTGGCGCAGAACCCGCACGCCGCGCCCGATCCCTCCGCTCGCGACCACGGCGACGAGGCGTCCGCCATCACTCAGTTGGCTGCGGATCGCATCCGGCACGTCCGGGATCGCACCGTTCAACACGATGGCGTCATAGGGACCCTGTTCGGGATACCCAATTTCGAGCGGCCCCTCGACCACCGCCACGGTGTCGATCCCGAGCTCGCCGAGGGTCCGCGTGGTGGCGGCGGCAAGCTCGGCGTCCGATTCGAGAGCGACCACGGTGTTGGCGAGGCGCGCCAAGATCGCCGACGAATATCCCGTGGCGCAACCGATGTCCAAGACCAGATCGCCCGGCGCGATGTCGGCGGCCTGTACGAGTCGCGCGAGAATCATCGGTTCCATCAGGTGCCGGCCGCGGCCCAAGGGGAGATCCTCGTCCACGTACGCGATCGAGCGCAAAGGATCGGGAACGAAAGCCTCGCGCGGCATCTCCTCGAGCGCCGCGATCAGGCGCAGATCCGTGACCCGGTTGGTGCGAATCTGGTTTTCCACCATGTTGGCGCGGGCGGCGTCGAAGTCCATGATTCCGATCTCGTTCGCGGGTGCGGATTTGCGGCGGTAGTGTAGCGCTCGCCGTTGCGAAAACAATGGCGCCGATTGTTCGGCCCACTAGGTGTCGCGCGGGTCCTCGATACCAGATGGAGACCCCCGCGCCCGGCCGGCTTGACCGGCACTGGGGCAGCGTCTAATTTCCGTCGCGCCAGGCGCGATTGATTGGGGGCGCTCCGCGATCCTCGCCGCCGGCGCCGGGGTTGCCGCCTTCGAAGGGCGCGGTGGCAGAGTGGTTATGCAGAGGCCTGCAAAGCCTTGTACGTCGGTTCAATTCCGGCCCGCGCCTCCATCCGATCCGGCGTAGCTCAGTTGGTAGAGCAAGCGGCTGTTAACCGCTAGGTCGTTGGTTCGAGTCCAACCGCCGGAGCCAATTCGAGGAAGGGCCGGCCCACGGCGGGCCGGCCCTTTCGCCAGACCTTCGGGTGGATTCCTTTCGCCGCGGACCGGTATTACCACTGGGTGGCGCTGGAAGCTGGCGGCCGATCGTTACGCAAGGAATATAAAGAAGCGGTGAAAAAGGGACTCGGCACGCCCAGGTTTCGGGGGGCCGGCGAGGGTGGGTGCCGGCGGCGTCGTCGCTTACGCGCGACGCAGCTCGCCATCGCGCCGCGATGACGGATCGCGCGCTCCGGCCGGGAAAGTTGCCAGGCGCGCTTTTGCGCGAGCTGCTCGACGGGTGCGCCCCGCTGCCGCCCGAGGTCCTGCTGGGCCCGGCGCCGGGCGAAGACGCGGGGGCCGTCCGCGTCGAAGCAGGCACCCTCGTCGCCGCCACCGACCCCATCACGCTGACGGGCCGCGACGTCGCCGCCCACGCGGTCGTCGTCAACGCCAACGACGTCGCGGTCACGGGCGTCCGCCCGCGCTGGTTCCTGTGTGCGCTCATGCTGCCCGTCGGGTCGACCGCCGACGACGTCCGCTCACTGTTCACCGCCATGCACGAGGCCTTGGCGCTGACGGGCGCCACGCTTCTCGGCGGGCATACGGAGGTGACGGACGCGGTCACCCGGCCGGTGGTGGTGGGCCAGATGCTGGGACTTCGGGCGGACGGGGCGTTCATCCGCACCGGCGGTGCTGCGCCCGGCGACGTGATCGTGCAGGTCGGCCCCGCACCGATCGAAGGCGCGGCCGTGCTCGCGAACGAGTGCGCCCAACCCCTCGACGCGCTCGCCCCCGAGGTTCTCGACGAAGCGCGCCGGGCACTGTCACACCCGGGCATTTCCGTCGTCGAGGCCGCGCTCGTTGCCGCCGAGCTCGGTGCGAGCGCGCTTCACGACCCGACCGAAGGCGGGCTGTCGGCGGGCCTTTACGAGCTGGCCGAGGCCTCGGGCGTATCCCTCGAGATCGCCGCCGACACGGTGCTGTGGTACGCGCCTGGCGTCGCCTTGTGCCGGGCGTTGAATGCCGACCCATGGGGGGTCCTCGCGTCTGGGACCTTGCTGGCGGCATTTCCGGCGCCACTGGCGGATGCCGCCATCGCGGCTCTCGGGGCGGATTATCCGAGCGCCGTGATCGCCCGCGCGGCCCATGGATCGGGCGTTCGCCTCGAAGGCGGACGCGCACTTGCGCGTTACGAGCACGACGAAGTGGCCCGCTTGCTGTCCGCTTGAGCGCGCGTCGGCCGGGGCCGGGCGTTCAGGCGACGATCTCGGCGCGAAGCAACCGATTTGACTGTGAGCGCCCTGTGCCAGTAAATAGGGTCGATCATTGGCGGCTCGGCCCGAGAGCGCTTGCCACCGGCCGCGCCGGTCCCCGAGTCCCGAGAATGGCCCACGCCGATGCTTTGGGAAGCTGCGAGGTGAACGCCATGCGTTACGAGGCCCCGCGCTCGATCGACGAGGCGGTCGCCCTTCTGGCGGACGCCGACGGCGATGGGCGCGTGCTCGCCGGCGGCACCGATCTTCTCGTCCAGTTGCGCGCGGGTCTCGTGAAGCCCGCGCTGGTCGTCGACATCAAGCACATCGGCGAGATGTGCGAAATCGCGCAGGCCGACGGCGGCTTTCGCATCGGCGCCGCGGTCACCGGCGCGGAATTCGGAGAGCACGCGGAGCTCAAGCGCGCCTGGCCGGGTGTCGTCGAGGCCATGGAGCTGGTGGGCTCGACCCAGATCCAGGGACGCGCGAGCGCCGGCGGCAACCTTTGCAACGCCTCGCCCGCCGCCGACTGCGTGCCCGCGATGGTCGCCGCCGGGGCCACCTGCACCATCGCCGGACCCGCGGGCCGTCGGGAGTTGGCGGTCGAGGATATCGCGACCGGGCCGGGCCAGACGGTGTTGGGCAAGGGCGAGATCGTGGTCGATATCCGCTTGCCGGCGCGTCCGCCGCGTTCGGCGGACGCTTACTTGCGCTTGATCCCGCGGACCGAGATGGACATCGCGGTGGTGGGCGCCGGCGTGAACCTGAGCCTCGACGACGACGGCCATTGCAAGGACGCGCGAGTCGCCCTTTGCGCGGTCGCGCCGCGCGTGCTGCGGGTGACCGAGGTGGCGGACGCGCTGATCGGATCGGCCCTCGACGAAGCGGCGCTGGACCGTGCCGCCGCGGCCGCGCGGGCCGCGTGTCACCCCATCGACGACAAGCGCGGCACCGTCGAGTACCGCACCAAGGTCGCCGGCGTGCTGGTGCGCCGGGCGGCGTTGATCGCGAGGCAACGGGCAGGAAACGGCTCATGACCAAGGATCACGTCTCGACCACCGTCAACGGCGAGCCGGTGGAGTTCCTGTGCGACCCCCGCCAGACCCTGTTGGACGTGCTTCGCGACGAGCTGCACCTGACGGGCAGCAAGGAAGGCTGCTCGTCCGGGGATTGCGGGGCGTGCAGCGTCGTGCTCGACGGCCGCCTGGTGTGCTCGTGCCTGGTCCTCGGCGCCGAGGCCGAGGGGCGGGAAGTCGAAACCATCGAGGGCATGGCCCAAGGCGAGACGCTGCATCCCCTGCAACGGGTGTTCCTCGAGGAAGCGGCGCTTCAGTGCGGCATCTGCACGCCAGGATTCCTGATGGCCGCCAAGGCCCTGCTCGAGCGCAACCCCGATCCGACGGAAACCGAGGTCCGTTACTGGCTCGCGGGGAACTTGTGCCGCTGCACCGGTTACGACAAGATCGTTCGCTCGGTCCTCGACGCCGCCGCCGAGATGAGAGGGCCGAGATTAAGAGGAATAATGTAGCCATGGACGCCGAAACGCCGAAATTCAAGTGGGTGGGAACGCGGCCGGTCCGCCCCGACGGGGTCGACAAGGTGACGGGCCGCGCCATGTTCGGCGCCGATTTCTCGATGCCCGACATGCTGATCGGAAAGATCCTGCGCAGCCCCCATCCACACGCGCATATCCGGTCGATCGACGTGCGCAAGGCGGTGGCGCTGCCCGGCGTCAAGGCGGTCGCGACCGCGGCCGACCTTGCCGATATTCCGGCGGGCGATGAGTCCGTCGGCGAAGGTCCGGCGAGTCTCCGCGACTGGTCACGCAACGTGCTGGCGCGCGAGAAGGTTCTTTATGACGGGCACGCGGTCGCCGCGGTGGCGGCGACGAGCGCGGCAGTCGCCGACGAGGCGCTCGCGTTGATCGACGTGGACTACGAAATCCTTCCCCACGTCATCGACGTGCTGGACGCGATGCGCGACGACGCTCCGGTCCTCCACGAGGACCTGTTCACCACCGGCGTCGAGCCCAGGCCGGACACGCCCTCCAACGTCGCCAAGCGCGTCGAGTTCACCCTCGGCGACACCGAGGCCGGCTTCGCCGAGGCCGACGTGGTGGTCGAGCGGGCGTTCCGGACCCAGGCCGTTCACCAGGGCTATATCGAGCCGCACGCGGTGATCGCCAACACCGCCGAGGACGGACAGTCCCAAGTGTGGTGCCCGAGCCAGGGTCACTTCCTGATCCGCGCTTCGTGCGCCAAGCTTCTCGGGATCGATATTTCGCAGCTTCGTGTCTTCCCGGCCGAGATCGGCGGCGGCTTCGGCGGCAAGATCGACCCCTATCTCGAGCCCGTGGCGCTCGTGCTCTCACGCAAGTCGGGCCGCCCGGTCAAGATGGTGATGACCCGTGAAGAGGTCTTTCGCGCGACGGGTCCGACCTCGGGCGCGGCCTTGACGGTCAAGATCGGGGCCCGGAAGGACGGCACGATTACGGCCGCCGAGGCGACGATGATGTTCGAGGCGGGCGCGTTCCCCGGATCGCCGGTGGGCGCCGGCTGCATGACCGGCTTCGCGCCTTACGACCTCGCCAACGTCAGGACGGTCGGCTACGACGTGGTGTCCAACCGGCCGAAATGCAGCGCCTACCGGGCGCCCGGCGCGCCGATCGCGGCCTACGGCATCGAGAGCGTTCTCGACGAGATCGCCCGGCGGATCGAGCTCGATCCGATCGACTTCCGCCTCAAGAACGCGGCCCACGAAGGAACCAAGGCGGCCTACGGCCCGCGGTTCGGCACGATCGGCTGCATCGAGACCCTGACGGCCGCCAGAGACCACCCCCACTATGGCGCGCCGCTGGGGCCCAACCAGGGACGCGGCGTCGCGGCCGGATTCTGGTTCAACTTCGCCGGCGATGCGAGCGCGGCCGTGAACGTCAACGAGGACGGGACCGCCGTCGTCACCTACGGCAACCCCGACATCGGCGGGACGCGCGCGGCAATGGCGCAGATCGCGGCCGAGGTCCTGGGCATCGACTACGACAAGATCCGCCCCGTCGTCGCCGACACCAGCTCGATCGGCTTCAACGACATCACGGCCGGCAGCAAGACCACGTTCACCGCCGGCCTCGCCGTCCACGAGGCGGCGAAGGACGTGGTCGGCCAGCTTCGCGAGCGGGCGGCCAAGATGTGGGATATCGGCGTCGACGCCGTGGTCTGGGAGAACGGCGCGGCGCGCCCGGCCAGCAGCAATGCCGGCGATTTCGATCCGCTGTCGCTCGCCGACATCGCGGCCATGACGGGCAAGACGGGCGGCCCCATCAGCGGCCACGCATCGCTCGCCGCCACCGGCGCGGGCCCCACGTTCGCCACCCATATCTGCGACGTCGAGGTGGACACCGAAATCGGGCGCGTGAGCGTGCTCCGCTATACCGCGATCCAGGACGCCGGCCGCGCCATCCACCCGAGCTACGTCGAGGGCCAGATGCAGGGCGGCGCGGTCCAGGGAATCGGCTGGGCGCTGAACGAGGAGTACGTCTACGGATCCGACGGCCGCTTGCAGAACCCCGGCTTCCTGGATTATCGCATCCCCGTTGCCTCGGATCTGCCGATGATCGACACGGTCATCGTCGAGGTTCCCAATCCGGGCCACCCCTATGGCGTGCGCGGCGTCGGCGAGGTGCCGATCGTCCCGCCGATGGCGGCGGTCGCCAACGCGGTCGCCAACGCGACGGGTGTGCGGATAAGGGAGCTGCCCATGTCTCCGCCGCGCGTCCTCGCGGCCCTCGACGAGGGGAACTGAGCCTTGGCGCGGGTGGTGCTCACCAATTGGTTGAGCCAGCGGTTCACGGGCGGCGAGCCTGAAATCGAGGCGAGCGCCGGGACGGTCCGCCAATTGATCGCCGAACTGGACGGCCGGTTCCCCGGTATCGGTGCCGAGCTCAAAAGCGGCATGGCGGTCGCCATCGACGGAGAGATTTTTCCCGACCCCTTTCTCGAGCCGATCCGCGCCGACAGCGAAGTTTACTTCCTTCCCCCCCTCGAGGGCGGATAAGGGGCGCCCGCGAAGGGCCATAATCGGCCGCGGCGTTGGGCCTCGCCCTTGGTCCGCGCGATAGGGGAGAGCCTTGTGGCGGATGCGATGGTTAGCCAAAAGCTCGCCGCAATCCTTTACGCCGACGTCGCCGAATACAGCCGGCTCACCCGCCGCGACGAGGAGGGAACCCATCGAACCCTCAGCGCGTACCTCGATGCGATCACGGCCCGAATCCAGGACCAGGGCGGGGCGGTCGCCCATTACGCGGGAGACGCCGTGCTTGCCGAGTTCGCCTCGGTCACCGCCGCGGTGTCGTCGGCGATCGCCATCCAGAACGAGCTCGCCGAAAGGAACAGCGATCTCGCCGACGACCTCAGGCTCCGTTTCCGAATCGGCATCAACCTGGGCGAGGTCATCGTCGACCGCGGCTAAATCTATGGCGACGGCGTAAACGTCGCGGCGCGCTTGGAAACCCTGGCCCAGCCCGGCGGCATCTGCGTCTCGGGCAAGGTCTACGACGAGGTGCGGACCCGACTTGACGTCGGCTTCGCCTACCTCGGCCCGCAAGCGGTCAAGAACATCGCCGAGCCGGTGGAGGCGTACCAGGTCGTGCTCGAGGGCGGGGACGTCGCGGCCCCCGGAGAACAGCCGCGCGAGGCCCACGGCCGGGGCCTTTCGCACCGACTCCGACGGGGATGGTGGCCGGTTGCCGCCGGGATCGTCATCGGCGTCACCGCCGCGTGGGCCTTTTGGCCGTCGCCGCCGCCACCGCCGCGGCCGACCGGGACGCCGTCGATCGCCGTCGTGCCGTTCCGCGTCATCGGCGCCAACGGAGATCAAACGTCCTTCAGCGAGGGACTTTCGGAGGACTTGATCACCGCGCTTGCCGAGCACACCGGCTTGCGCGTCATCACCGCCGCGCTACCGGCGGGCGACGCGAACGCGGCGCGGGACGTGGGCCGCGCGCTGAACGCGCTTTACGTGCTCGACGGCTCGGTGCGGACGGTGGGGAACAAGGTGCGGGTGGCGGCACAGCTCGTGGCGAGCGACACCGGCTATCACCTGTGGGGCGGCCGTTACGACCGCCAGCTCGGGCGACGTGCTCGCAGTGCAAGACGACGTCTCGGCGCGCATCGTCGACACCCTGGCGGCCAAGCTGATGGAGGCCGAGGGCGAGCGCCGCCAAGGGGCGGCGGACGAGCCGATGGCGGCGGGCGGTTTCCTGATGGCCGGGCTCGAGTACCTGGGACGGGTGGCGGAACAGGCCGTGATGTACCCGGGGGAGCTGTTCCGCCGAGTCTTCGGCGAACGAGGGTAGGACGCGATGCGAACGGCGAGACACCGGCGGATCCGGGGAACGATGGAAACGCCAAGCGAGGCCCGAACCGGCATACTCGGCCCTTGGCCCTGCATCCTGGCGATCGGGCTCGCGATCGCGACGGCCGGCCCCGCGGCCGACGCTTCGGCCCAGGAGTTCGGAGAAGAGGTTGTCTGGTCCGGCGCCGTCGCCGACAACTTGGTGGTGGGCGGGCGGCGTGTGGTTGTGCGAGCCCAGGTGGCGGGCGACGTGGTGGCCTTCGGCGATCGCCTCGAGATCGGCAACGACATCCGCGACGACGTCTTGGCCTTCGGTAGGCGGGTCGGCGTCAACGGCACGGTCGGCGGCGACGTTCGCCTCGCCGGCGCCCGCGTCAACATCGGTGCGATCGTGGCCGGCGACGCCATGGCCGCGGGCGCTCGGATCGGGGTGGCGCCTTCCGCCCGGATTCGCGGGCCAGGGATGGCTCGCCGGCGGCAAGGTGCGAATCGGCGGCAAGATTGGGGGGAAGCTCAGGGCGGCGGGAGGAACCATCACCATCGGCGGAGAGATCGGCGACGACGTGATCTTGCACGCGCACACGATCAGCATCTTGGCTTCAGCGAAGATCGACGGCGACCTTACCTACCGCTCCGAACAAGAGGCGGAGATCCACCCCGACGCGCAAATCGCCGGCGACGTCACCTTCATCCGCTCGTAAGGCCCGCGCCACCTCATGGGCCGGACCTTCGCCGCCCTCGGCGCGATCGGGCTCGCCCTCATCGTCGGGACCGTCCTCGTCGGGGTGATCGTCGTGCTGCTGTTCCCGACCTTTACGTTAGCCGCTGCCCGCGCGACGGTGGCCTCGCCTGGGAAATCCCTAGGGCTCGGGTTCGCGCTTCTCGTCTCGACGCCGATCGCCATGGGGATATTCGCCTCGACCCTCGTGGGCGTGCCGCTGACGTTCGTGCTCCTCGACGTCTATCTGATGGCGGTCGTCTTCGCATTCTTCATTGCCGCGCTCGCGGTGGGGCGCGGCGCCGCCCGGCTCGCGCGCAAGTCCGGCGACGCGACGACTCGGTGGGGACGAATTGCGGTGCTGGCGGTGGGCGTCGTCGTTTTGGGCGTCGTCGCCTTCGTCCCCGTTCTCGGAGCGCTCGCCCTGCTGGTGGCGCTTTCGTTGGGCTTGGGCGCGCTGACGCTCGAGCTGTGGCGGATCTGCATCCCGTTCCGCGCGTCCTGAACCCCACCTTCGGCCGGTTTCGGACGTCGAAGGCCGTCGCGAACCCCGGGCGGCGGCGCCCACGCTCCGGCCCAGGGACTTTGCGCGGCGTATCGTCAGTTGATGGGCTCGGCCAACGAGTCGATCTCGGAAATTACCCGCCAGGCGCGGTCCACCGGCGCACCGCTCGGGACCGGGGCTGGGTCCGCGGGGGCGGGCGGAACGCACCCATATCGGGAACCGCTTCGCGCCACTTTTCCACATCGACCAGCGCGGTCTGGGCGCTGGTCCCCTGGCTGAGGCGCGAGGTGCCCGTATCGAGCGTCAGGATATTGGCGTTGCCGTGGCGATCGAGACTGCCGATCCGCCCCGGCTCGGCGGGATCGAAGGTTGCGCCGGTGTGCATCACGACGACGCTTGGCCGCACCGAATCGCTCAGCTTCGCGCCCGCGAGACAGGCGCCGCGGTCATTGAAGACACGCACCACGTCGCCGTCACGGATGCCACGACTCGCGGCGTCGGCGGGGTGGATCCAGACGGGTTCGCGCTGCGCGACCTTGGACCGCCGGCTGACCCCTTCGCCGTCGAGCTGGCCGTGCAGCCGTGTCGCCGGCTGGCTCGAGATCAGATGCAGGGGATATTGCTTCGCCTTCTCGGCGCCCAGCCATTCGGCGGGCGCCAGCCAGACGGGATGGCCGGGACAGTCGTCGTAGCCGAAGGACTCGATCGTTTGCGAGAAGATCTCGAGCTTGCCGGAGGGCGTCGCGAGGGGATGCGCATCCGGATCGGCGCGAAAATCGGCAAGCATCACGGTGGGTTCTGTCGGCTCGGGAAACTCCAGATAGCCCGCGTCCCAGAATGCGTCGAAGCCCGGCATCTCCAATCCCTGCCGCGCCGCCTGCTGGCGGGAGATGTCGTAGAGGTGGCGCAGCCAGCCCATCTCGTCGCGCCCCTCGGTATAGGCGTCGCGGAAACCCAGGCGATCGGCAAGATCGGCGAAGATGTCGTAATCGTTGCGCGCCTGGCCGACCGGCTCGATCACCTTGTGCATAGCCAAGAGGTAGCGATCATAGGCGCTGGAAGCGATGTCGTTGCGCTCCAACGTCGTGGTCGCCGGTAACACGATGTCGGCGTGGCGGGCCGCCGCCGTCCACCAGATCTCGTTGAAGACGATGGTCTCCGGGCGCCGCCACGCTTCGATCAGGCGGTTCAAGTCCTGGTGGTGATGGAATGGATTTCCGCCGCACCAATAGACCATGCGGATGTCAGGGTACGTAATCCGCTTGCCGTCGTACTCGAGGGTTCCGCCAGGCTGCAACAGCAGATCCGCGACGCGCGCGACCGGGATGGTGTCCGAAACCGGGTTTGCGCCCGTCTGCATGGTCGGCGAGGGAACCGGCGTCACCGGGTTGCCGACCCGGTGCATGGAGCCGTAGCCGTAGCCGAAGCCGCCGCCCGGAAGGCCGATCTGTCCCAGGATCGCGCCCATGACGAGGGTCATCCAGAACGGCTGCTCGCCGCGATGCGCCCGCTGGAGCGACCAGTTGGCGGCGATCATGGTGCGCGTCGCGGCCATCCGCCGCGCCAAGCCGCGGATGGTTTCGGCGTCCAGGCCGCTGATGGCGGCGGCCCAGTCCGCGTCCTTGGGCGTTCCGTCGCCGTCGCCCGTCAGGTACGCGGAGAAGTGCTTCCAACCGACGCAGTAACGTTCCAGGAATGCGGCATCGTGAAGGCCCTCCGTCACCAGGGTGTGCGCGAGGCCCATCATGATGGCCGTATCGGTGCCCGGTATGGGCTGCAGCCATTCGGCCTCGAGAAACGCGGGCGCGTCGTCGCGGAAGGGACCGACGCAGACGAACTCGGTTCCGGATTCCTTAGCGCGGCGCATCCACTCGACCGTGGAGTGGACCCCGACCCCGCCACCGTCGAGCTGCATGTTCTTAACGGGCAACGCCCCGAAGGCGACGAACAGCTTCGTGTTGCCGACGATGGCGTCCCACGACGTCACGACGCCGCCCGAGATCTCCGTCACGCCCAGGATGTGCGAGAGCAGAACCCGCGCCGCGCCGGTGGAGTACGAATTGACGCTGACGGTCGCGCCCCCGCATCCGTTCAGGAACCGGTGCAACAGGGTCTTGGCATGGTGTATGCGCCCGGCGCTGCACCAGCCGTAGGAGCCGCCGTAGATGGCGTTGTTGCCGTGTCTGCGGGTGACCCGCCTCACTTCGGCGGCGACCAGATCGAGGGCCGTCTCCCAATCGACGGGCACGAACGGCTCGGCGCCCCGGCCGCGGCGATCCGAATCCTTGCCGTTTTCCAAGAATCCCTCGCGCACGTACGGCCGGTCGATGCGGTTCTCGGCGTAGACCGCCTCGGCCATGGAATCGATCATGGGCGAAGGGTCGGTGTCGTGCTCGAACGGCTTGACGCCGACCACGCGCCCGTCCCTCACCTCGGCCCAAAACGTGCCCCAGTGCGACGCGCTGCGTACGAACCGGCTGTGTTGCGGGTCGTTCAGGATCGCGCCCTCCGTGGGGACGATCGGCCCGCGCTTGGCGCATTCGCCCGATCCTTACGCGCCGCGATTGCATCCGCCTTGCCGACCATCGCCTCGGCCTGGCGGACCGACGCCGTGTCGATCATGCGGCCGTCGAGCGCGACTGCTCCCTTCCCGTCGCGGGTCGCGTCGGCCATGGCCGCCAGGATGCGGCGCGCCCGCGTCACCTCGTCGTCGGTGGGCGTAAAGGCGTCGTTGGCGAGCGCGATCTGGCGCGGGTGGATCGCCCACTTGCCCTCGCACCCCAGCGCCGCCGCGCGTCCGGCTTGCGCGGCGAAGCCGTCGGCGTCCGCGATATCGCCGAAGGGGCCGTCGACGGGACGCAAGCCCCGAGCCCGCGCCGCCACCACCAAGCGCGCAGTGGCATAGTGCCACACGTCGCCCCAGTGGCTCGCACGCTCGCCCGCGGCATCCGGGTCCGTCAGCACCTTGTATGCCGGGTTGGCTCCGCCGATCGAGGTGGTTCGCGCGCCGGTCGAGGCGGCGAAGTCGGCGACCCCGAAGTGCAAGGATTCGGTCCTCGCGCTCGCCCCTGCGATCGCGCCCAGGTTCTGCATTCCGAGCGCGCTCTCGATGATGAGCTCGAGCCCGATCGCAGGCGCGATCCCCGTGGCCTGCTCGATCTGGCTGAGAAGCATGTCGACGGCGTAGACGTCGGCGGCGGTCCCGACCTTCGGGATCATCAAGAGATCCAGCTTGTCGCCCGCCCGTTCCACCACGTCGATCACGTCGCGATACATGTAGGGGGTGTCGAGGCCGTTGATCCGAACCGAGACCGTCGTCCCGCTCCAGTCCAGATCGTTCAAGGCCTCGATCACGTTCGCGCGCGCGCGTTCCTTCTCGTCCGGCGCGACCGAGTCCTCGAGATCGAGGAAAACCACATCGGCCTCGCTTTTTGCTGCTTTCTCGAGAAACGCCGGGCTCGAGCCCGGCACCGCGAGTTCCGATCGGTTGAGGCGCAGCTTCGCGGGCTTGATCGTGGTGAAGCTCATGGACCGGACACCCTCAGTCGCCCTCGAAGCGGGCGCTCACGCGCCCGAGTCCGGAAATCGCCGCCACCACTTCGGCGGGACCGTCGAGCCATTGCACCGCGACCAGGGCGCCGGTGAGGACGATGTCGCCGCGCCCGAGCGCCCGGCCACGCTCGGCGAGCGCGTTGGCGAGCCAGGCGAGCGCCTCGAGCGGATGGCCCATCACATCGGCGCCGAGACCGCGGCCCGCCTCGGCTCCGTCGACGGTCGTGGTGCCCACGGCGGCCGCCAGGTCCACCTCGCGCCAGGCGTGCACGGGCTCGCCCACGACGACGGCGCGCTGGAAAAAATCGTCGGCGATCAGGGTGGGAACGCCGAGCGCCCCGAAGTCGGAATAACGGTTTTCCACCACCTCGATCGCCGCCATGCAGGACTCGACGTATTCGCCTGCGCGCTCGCCCGTGTACGGCGCGCCAGATGCGGGAACGTCGCCGCTAAGACGCATCGCGATTTCGCATTCGGCGCCCGCACACACGAATTCGGAAAGACGAAACGCGCCCCTGGCCTGGAAGACGTTGCTGGCAAGGATACCGCCCGCGCAAGGCGAATCGATGCCAAGCATCTCCTGCATCACCCGCGTCGTGCAGCCGATCTTGTAGCCCGCAAGATCGCCCATCCCGTGCGCCGCCTGGTGGGCGTGCAGGGCATCCTGGACGGCGTAGCCGGCCTTCTGATTGCCGGGCCGGCAGTCGTCGGGAAGCGGCTCGACGGGGTAATGCGCCCGACGCGCGTCGTCCAGAAGGCGCGCCGCCATTTCGTTTCGGTCGCTCACCGGAGCTTCCTATGGGATCCCTGGCGGGCGCCCAAGGTCCGGCCGTGCACGCCCGACGGCGTCATCCGAACTTGCGCACCGCGTTCTCGATTCCGGATCCGGCCTTGGCGAGGTCGTCCGCCACCATCACCGGCTTGATCGCGACCTTGGCATTGAAGGCCAGGAACCAAGGCTCGGCCACCGCCGGAATGCGCGAAGCGTCGTCCATCTCGAAGAAAACGAGCGCGGATCGCCTGCCTTCCTCGGCGTAGAAATAGGCCGCCTCGGGCTTCATTTCTTCCAGGATCGCCCCAATCGTCTCGCCCATGTGGCCTTCCTTCACCTTCGTGTTTCCGGCTTCCGTGTCGATGACGGCGTGCAGCATGAATCGCATTTCGGTCCTCCCTCGGCCCATCACGTTTCGGCGCCGCGGCATTCTCGCGACCGCGCGCCCGGTCTCCTCGCGCTTCAGCTTAATTCATTTCCGTGCCTTGGAGGAGAGGGCTCGCGGGTCTCTAACCCGATCCGGGGACCGCGGCTCAAGTTGCGTGGGGCGAACCCGGCGTCCACAGGGGCTCGACGGCCCCCGTCAAATGCGCGTCGCCCCGGGAAACGGCAGGAACCGCACAGGAAGGACGCGCCGCGTGCTCAGGCGTCCCGATCGGTCCTTCTCGACGACGCTCAGGATCTGAACGTCGTCCGGCGGTCCCAAGGGAATGACGATCCGCCCGCCGGGCCGAAGCTGCGCGAGCAGCGGCGCCGGAACGTGATCCAAGGCCCCCTTGACGATGACGGCGTCGAAGGGCCCATGCTGCGGCCAGCCGTAATAACCGTCGCCGGCGCGCACCTCGACGTTGTCGTACCCCCGCCCGGCGAGCATGTCAGATGCGCGTTCGACCAGTGGCGGGACCCACTCGACGCTGTAAACCCGTTCGGCGAGCACCGAGAGAAGCGCCGCCGGGTACCCGGTTCCGGTTCCCGTCTCGAAGACGACGTCATCGGGGCCGACGTCCGCCAAGTGGATCATCAGCGCAATCATGAACGGTTGCGCGGTGTTCCGTCCGTGGGCGAACGGAAGCGCCATATCCTGGTACGCGTGCGCCCGGACGGCCTCGGGCAGGAAGGCATGCCGGGGCACCCGTGCGATCGCTTCGAGGACGCGCGGATCGAGCGAATGAATGCCGGTCGAGGCGGCGGTTTCCATGACGCTGCGGCGGATTCGTTCGACCAGCAGGCGCCGCTCGCCCGCGGTCGCGTCCGCCCCGCCCGAACCCGACGCCGCGAACCCATCGCCCGCAAATGTGATCGCCAGCGCAACGGCGAGAATCCAAACTCGCTTGACCATCGCCCCAAGCATACCACCGCCGAGCCATCGAACGCGCGGTGCCGTCCCCATGCCAGTTCCGCCCGCGCCGCCTCAGCACTCGGGCAATCTCATGGCTTGCGCGATCTCCGCCGATCCGCCGAGGAGGCAGGAATCGCCGCTGAAGCGGTCATGGCGCACCTGGAAGTGGATTGCGAGGAGCGAGTGCGAAACGTATTCGTAGCGGATCAGGTGGTAGGCGATGCCGATGGCGGCGAGGAGAAGGATCGTTACGGCCCCTTTCCACCCCATTCGCCAGAGACGCTTGGGCCCCGTCCCACCGCGATCGTTTTGTTCGTCCGCCATGCCCCGATTTCGCCACGTTCGCTGAGCTGCCTTCACGCCTGGCCGCAATCCACGGT
>JAKZXM010000242.1:0-3319 GCA_047514975.1 Rhodospirillales bacterium | reverse complement strand
CGGTGGTCTTCGTGTGCGAGAACAACGCCTATGCGCTTACCACGCGCTCGGACGCCACCACCGCCGGCGAGGGCATCGCCAGGCGCGCCGCCGCCTATGGCATTCCCGGTATCACCGTCGATGGTAACGACGCGGTCGAGGTCTATCTGGTGGTCCAAGACGCGGTCGCGCGCGCCCGCGCCGGCGAGGGACCGACGCTGATCGAGGCGATGACCTATCGCCGGGGCGGCCACAGCCTGCGCACCGAGCTGCCGGAGGTGCGCCCGAAGTCCGAGCGGAGCGCATGGATGGCCCGCGATCCCATCAAGCAGTTGGAGAAGCGGCTGGTCGAGGACGCGGTCGTGCCCAAGAAGCGCGTCGGCGAGATCGGCGCGGCAGCGACGTCCGAACTGGACGCAGCGGTTGAATTTGCGCAGAAAAGCCCGGAGCCGAGCGCCGAGACGATGTTCGGCGCGGTCGGCGCGGCCCACGACACGCCGGCCGAGCCCGGCCCCGGCGAGGGGCGCGAGCTGGGCTTTGTCGAGGCGCTCAACGAGGCGCTGCACCAAGAGATGGCGCGCGACCGCGACGTCGTAGTGCTCGGCGAGGACGTGGCCGAGACCGGCGGCTTGTTCGGCGCCACCAAGGGCCTGGCAGGAGCCTTCGGGACCGAGCGCGTGCGCGACACGCCGATCTCCGAGGCCGGTTTCGTCGGCTGCGGCCTCGGCGCCGCCGTCGCCGGGCTGCGCCCGGTGGTGGAGATCCAGATATTCGACTTCATCGCGCTGACCATGGACATGATCGTCAACCAGGCGGCCAAATTCCGCTACATGCAGGGCGGCGGGCCAGCGGTGCCGCTGGTGGTGCGCGGGCCGCAGGGCGGAGGCATTCGCCTCGCCGCACAGCACAGCCAGAGCCTGGAGGCGTGGTTCACCCATGTGCCCGGCCTGGTCGTCATCGCACCCTCGACGCCCTACGAGGCCAAGGGATTGCTGGTTGCCGCCATCCGCGACGACAACCCGGTCATCTTCCTGGAGCAGAAGCTCTTGTACATCGGACCCGGCGGGCCGGTGCCGGAGGAACTCTATGCCGTACCGATCGGCAAGGCCCGGATCAGGCGCGAGGGCGCGGACGTGACGGTGGTGGCGACATCGTCGATGGTCTCGCGGGCGCTCGGCGCCGCCACCCAGCTCGAGCGCGACGGCATCAGCGTCGAGGTCATCGATCCGAGAACGCTGAAACCCTTGGACGAGGAGGCCATCCTGGCCTCGGTACGCAAGACCAACCGCATGGTCATCGTCCACGAGGGATGGAAATGCGGCGGTTTCGGCGCCGAGGTTTGCGCCATGGTCGTCGAGAAGGCGTTCGACGACCTCGATGCGCCGATTCAGCGGCTGGGCGCGGCCGACGTACCCATGCCATACAACGATTCGCTCGAGCGCTCCGTCATCCCCTCGCAAGAGGCCATTGTCGCCGCCATCCGCGCGCTCTAGCGCCCCGTCGATCATGCGTCAGGCGCCCGATTTGGCGTCAATTTCCGCTTGCTTTTCTGTGCTCGACCTGCGTCAAGTTACGAAGGGACGGGGGGAAACCTTGTTATATTCCGCGTAGCGGGATGGGCCCCGTTGAGACCTCACTGAAAGGACTAGCTTTGCCTACCGGAACTGTTAAATGGTTCAATCCGACCAAGGGCTACGGCTTTATCGAGCCGAGCGACGGATCACGAGACGCGTTCGTACACATTTCGGCCGTTGAGCGCGCTGGCATCAAGAGCCTCCACGAAGGCCAGAAGGTGGAATACGAGCTCGTACCCAGCCAGGGTGGCAAGTCCTCCGCCGAAAACCTCGTTGTTCTAGACTAAGTAGGCGCAACCGGTCGTTGCGTCTGGCCCCTTGGCGCGGGGGTCAGGTTTTCGCTTGCCGATTCGCCGGCGGCGGGTTGTGGTGCGCCCTCCAGGATTCGAACCCGGGACCTACGGCTTAGAAGGCCGTTGCTCTATCCACCTGAGCTAAGGGCGCGCCGGCAACCTAGTGCGGTCTGTCGAAGCGAAAATTGTCGGCGTAGGCGCGGATCTGCGACTTACGCTCGGGCGCGGAATCGACCGCATATGAGAGCCCGCGCGCCTCGGCGAAGGCGACCGCCGCCTCCTTCGTCTCGAAGGTAAGGCGCACCTCCTGCCCCATATCGCTCGAGCCGGTCCAGCCCATCAATCCGTCGATACGCCGGGCATCCTCGGCCTCGAATTCCAGCACCCACTTCTTGGCGTTGCCACGCCCCGACTGCATCACGCTCTGGGCCGGCCGATAAATCCGCGCTTCCACCACGCACTCCTCGCACTGAGAGTCGCGAACTTACGCACCGCGCGCGATTTGCGCAACTCGGCGCGACGCCGTTGAACTCTCGCCAGTAGACCCGAATCGGAATCTCCGCTCGCCATGTTGGCTTCGTGGTAACGTTAGGAACGCCGGATCGGCGATCTGGAATACGCCGTATGGATCGAGGGGGGAAGCCATGGCCGTCGCACACCATGATCAGCAAGATTTGGAAACCAAGCGCGTTGACCGCCAAGACCTGGAGACCAAGGTCAAGGAGATGTACCGCCAGGTGGCCGAGGACCCACATGGCGAGTTCCACTTCGAGATGGGCAGGCGCATGGCGGAGCGATTGGGCTACCCGCCCGAGGATCTCGATCGCATCCCCGCCGAGGCCATGGAGTCCTTCGCCGGCGTGGGCTATTACTTCCACCTTGCTGACCTGAAGGAAGGCGAGAGCGTCCTCGACCTCGGCAGCGGGTCCGGTACCGATACCTTTGTCGCCGCCCTGAAGGTCGGCCCTGCCGGCAAGGTCGTCGGGGTTGACATGACGGATGAGCAGCGGGCGAAGGCCGAGCGCCTGCGCGATACCGCGGGCTTCTCCAACGTCGCCTATATAAAGGGCTATATCGAAAACTTGCCGGCCGATGATGCGGGCTGCGATGCGGTAATCAGTAACGGCGTGATCAACCTGTCGCCGGACAAGCCCGGTGTGTTTGGGGAAGTGGTACGGGTGCTCAAGCCCGGCGGTCGTCTCGCCATCGCCGATATCGTCACCGAGGTGCAGCTCCCCGATGGCGTTGTTTGCGATGCCACGCTGTGGGCGGCCTGCATAGGCGGAGCGATGCGCCAGGACGACTATTTTTCGGCGATAGAGGCCGCCGGATTGAAGATCGTGAACCGAGAGGACAATACGAAATACGAGTTCATCTCCGACAACGCCAAGGGGGCTAGTGTTCCGTCAATGACGCAGGATTCCCAAACGCTCGATTATGTGCGATTCTCGGGTTATGAGAATACCAGCATGC
>JAKZXM010000241.1:0-3186 GCA_047514975.1 Rhodospirillales bacterium | reverse complement strand
TTGGGCCTGAGCGGCCTGGGTGGCCAAGATCAGAGCCAAGCCCGCCGCCAGCGCGGCGAGCAAGTTGCGTATTGTCGTCATAGTGTCCTCCCTAGAGGTGTTTCTCAGAGATTCGACTTGCCCCCGCTCGAATGTCAAGCGATATCCGCGCCTGCTCGTTTCCGCAGATCAAGACACGGCGTTAGGTCCGCTTCTGGCTATTAGCGGACATTCAGCGAGAGCGCGCCTAGCGTCCGCTGCTGACCCTAAGCGGACCCTAGAAGAGTGGCCTATCGACGCCCCGCGGGCACATGTGTCGAGGGCGGCCCATCGCCTACGACGGCAGCCTGCTCATGAACGCTTCGAACTCGTCGTCGGCGATCGGCACCAGGTGCTCCGGCTGGGGAAACCCGCCCGACTCGACATCGGCCGCGTATTCCTTGAACGCCGCGATGCGCTCCTTCTGAAGCCGATCGTACTCGGCCTGGAAGTCGCGATAGACCTTGGCGTGGCGCGGTCGATACTCGCGGGTATAGCCGAGCACGTCCTCGGCGAAGAGAAACTGTCCGTCGGCGCCGGGACCGGAGCCCATCGAAAAGAGCAGTAGCGAGGTGCGCTTCGAGATCTCGGCGGCGACCCGATCGGGCACCACCTCGAGCTCGGCCGCGAAGGCGCCGGCTTCCTCCAGCTCCTTGGCGTGCTCATAGACCCGCATGGCGCCGTCGGCGGTCTTGCCAACGGCCACGAACCCGCCGGTCCAGGTGCACTTCCTCGGGATCAGCCCGAGGTGGCTCACCACCGGGATGCCCTCGGCGGCCAGGCGGCGGATGATCTCCGTGCTCGCCGAGGTATAGACGCAGTCACCGCCACGCTGCATCGCCTGATGCGCCGCCCGGATATAGTCCTCATAGGTGCAGCGCACGCCGTCGCTGAGGGAGACCTGCACGAAGCAACTGCCGGCGGCCTCGCGCCACTCGGGCGACCATAGCGTCTCGGCGACGTCCAGCATGTCGATGCCAGCGGCTGCCGCCGCCCGCGCCTCGTCGAGGTTGTCGACGTAGAGGCTAGAAAACTGGCGTTTGCTCTTCATCGCTCGCATGTCGGCGACGGTATTGCGCGCCTTCTTCATGGTTCCTCCTTTGTGATCGGCTCGTCCAAACCCAGCTGGCGGCCGCTCGATATTGGGTGAATGCTCGGGGAATCGCGCCCCAGACCCACGGATAAGATTTCGCTGCGGGCCGGTCCTCGGCCCCGTCGATCAGAACCGAGGTATCGAATTCCTCGATGTAGTGATCGCACGCCGCGCACATGTGCTCGATCTCGGCCTCGGAAGCGAAGTTCGGCAGCAGGAAATAGCCCTCGTCCTCGTACTGTTTCTTGGCCTCCTCGCCGATCATCATGGTGCGTCTCCTCTTTTCGAACCTCAGGGGCATGGGGTCGAATGCGGTCAAGCGATGCGCTATTCTCGGACCAGGCGGCCGCCGGCCTATGTACAATGGGGCCCTACCATCTGACAAATAGCGGGAGTTCATCACTATGGCCACGACCCGACTGACCCTTGCTCAGGCCATCGTTCGCTATCTGATGCATCAGCACGTCGAGCGCGACGGCAAGTCGCAGGCGTTTTTCGGTGGGCTGTGGGGCATCTTCGGACACGGAAACATCGGCGGAATCGCCCAGGCGCTGCACCAGTACGGCCCCGAGTTTCCCTACTACATTGCCCGCAACGAGCAGGCGATGGTCCACACCGCGATGGCCTACGCCAAGCTCAGCGTCCGCATGCGGACCTACGCGTGCCTGTCCTCGATCGGACCTGGCGCCACCAACATGGTGACCGGGGCGGCGGCGGCGACCGTGAACCGCCTTCCGGTGTTGATCCTGGTGGGCGATTACTTCGCCGAGCGGGTCCAGGCGCCGGTGCTGCAGCAGGTGGAGTCGAACTTTTCCCAAGACGTCTCGGCCAACGATTCGTTCCGACCGGTGTCGCGGTACTGGGACCGTCTGCAACGCCCCGAGCAGGCGATCACCGCGCTGCCCGAGGTGATGCGGGTGCTCACCTCTCCCGCCGACACCGGCGCTGTGGTCCTCGCGCTCCCGCAGGACATCCAGACCTACGCCTTCGATTACCCCGAGGAGATGTTCGAAAAGCGCACCTGGATGATCCCGCGCAACCGGCCCGACACGACGGCCGTGCAACGCGCGGCCGAATGGATCCGCGAGAGCGAGACGCCGCTGATCATCGCGGGCGGCGGGGTTCGTTACAGCGAGGCCGAGGCTACGGGGCAGCGCTTCGCCGACCAGACCGGCATTCCGGTCGCCGAAACCCATGCCGGCAAGGGCACCATGCCCTACGACCACGCGCTCAGCCTTGGCGCCGCCGGCATTTCCGGCACCGAAGCGGCGAACAAGATCGCGCCCGAGGCCGACCTGGTGATCGGCATCGGCACCCGCATGACCGATTTCCCGACCGCCTCCAAGACCGCCTTCCAGCATCCCGACGTGCGCTTCATCAACATCAACGTCTTCGAGATGGACGCCTATAAGCACGCCGCGATTCCCATGGTCGGCGACGCCAAGGTTTCGGTCGAGGAGCTGGGCGAGGCGGTGGGCGACTACCAGGTCCCGGGGGCGTACCGCGAGCGCGCCGCCGTCCTCAACGTCGCCTGGAACGAAGAGGTCGAGCGCGTCTACAACGCCGGCCACTCGCCGGTGAGTCAGGGCGAGGTGATCGGCGCGGTCGAGGCCTCCAGCGAGCCCCGCGACGTGGTCGTCACCGCCGCCGGTTCGCTGCCGGGCGACCTTTTGAAGCTGTGGCGCTGCCGCGACGTTTCCAGTTATCAGGTCGAGTACGGCTACAGCGTTATGGGCTATGAGATCGCCGGGGGCTTGGGCGCCAAGCTCGCGGCGCCCGACCGCGAGGTCTACGTCATGGTCGGCGACGGCTCGTTCCTGATGATGAGCTCGGAGATCGCGTCGGCCATCCAGGAGCACGCCAAACTCATCATCGTCGTCGTCGACAACAAGGGCTTCTCGAGCGTCGGGCGGGTCTCGGAAAACGTCGGCAGCGAGGGCTTCGGAGGCCACTATCGCTACCGCGGCAGGAACTCGGGCTGGTACGACGGCGATCTCCTGCCGGTCGACTTCGTGAAGCTTTGCGAAGGCTTTGGCGCCCGGGCGGTGAAGGCCGACGATCTGGCGGCGTTCAAG
>JAKZXM010000240.1:0-3164 GCA_047514975.1 Rhodospirillales bacterium | reverse complement strand
GCGCTATCAACTCCAGACAATGATCCCGCGTTTCGTCCATAGCGCCGCACGAAACCAGCCTATGCCCTATCGCCTCCTCATCGCCGGATGACTTTCAGGGATAAGCAGGTAACAGTTTGCGCACGATCATCTCGTTCCTTCCACCGGCTCAAGTCCGCCGGTGCGGTGAACAACGGGGTCAAGAACGGGCCACGCTCAGCTCATGAATCCAGCCCGGCCATTCCGACCCGAAACAGTTTCTGGGTACGGGTAAACGCCGGCTCATCGGTGGCGCCCCTTGTCCAGCCGTACATCGCGTATGGGAATGGTACTCGAAACACTTCTCAAGGCAAATCAAACCAGTCGTGAACGGGCGGGCACGTTGTCGCGTTGTGTCGAGCCAATTTTCGCCCGAATCGCCACACATCGGCTCGTCGCCGAGCGTTCTCAATTCAAAACGTGTCCGTCCCGCTGCGCGTCTGTGATTCTCTTCGGCTTGGGCTATCTTGACAAGCCTCGGATCGCCCTGGTGAGTCACGGGGCGCGACCCTTCTCGGATGCGGGGGACACGGGGTTGTTCGAAACATCCGGCCCGGATTTCTCAAAGATGCGGGTCCTCATGGTCGAGGACGAACCCATGGACGCGCGACTGGGGCAAAGCGTCCTCGGATCGATGGGCTTCAAGGCCGTCATCGTCGTGCAGAACGGTCGTCAGGCGCTGGACGTGCTTCAGAAATACGACGACATTCAGCTCATTATCTCGGACTGGAATATGCCGCACATCAGCGGCATCGAGCTTCTGCGCGCCGCGCGCAAGCGGTGGCCGGGGCTCCCCTTCGTGATGCTGACGTCCAACGATAGCGTTGATCACGTGCGCACGGCCCGGGCCGCCGGTGTTCATGCGTATGTGGTGAAGCCGTATGGTTCGAAGGATCTTCAGCGCGGCATCACTTCCGCGATTCGACGCCGTCTCGCCGAAGGCGGCGAGAACGCGGACGATTCGGACAACGTTTACCGCGAGGCGCTGAACGTCATCGACGCCGTCATCGATCACAGCGAAGGGGTCGCGGTCGCCTGGAAGGATCGCGTCGAACACGGACGATTCGAGGCGTCGCTCGAAAGGGTCCTGTTCCCACCCGATGGCGCCGCGCCCGATCACGAGGAACTCGCCCGGGCCGCGGAAACCCTTAAGCAGACGTCGACTGGCGATCCCGACGCGGACCGCCTCTTGGCGACGATCATCGACCAGCTCAGTGAATTCGTCGCCAAGCTGCGCACGCCAACGCTCGTTCAGCTCGAGGTCATCAGGCTGTACGTCGCGACCACCCGTGCCATCGTCCACAACCGCCAGGACCACGGGCCGCTCAATTCGAAAAAGCTGGTGGAAGCGTTGGGAATGGCGGCCAAGAAGGCCCTTTGAGAAGCCGCTTGCCTATTCGCGCCCGTAGATGTCCTCGAAGCGGACGATGTCGTCCTCGCCGAGATAGCTTCCCGACTGCACCTCGATGATGCGCAGCGGTCCGTCGCCGACGTTCTCGAGCCGGTGTTTCGTCTCGGGCGGGATGTAGGCGGACTGGTTCGCGCCCAGCACCTTGGTCTCGGTGCCGACCGTGACCCGCCCGGTCCCCTCGACGATCACCCAATGCTCGGCCCGGTGCTTGTGGAGTTGCAGGCTCAGCGCGCCTTGCGGATCGACGGTGATGTGCTTCACCTGAAAGCCGTCGCCGGCGTCGATGACCCGGTAAGTGCCCCACGGGCGACGGACGAGCGCATGGGCGGCATGCTCGGGGCGGTTCGCTTTTTTGAGCGTTTCGACGAGCGCCTTTACGTCCTGGGCCTTGTCGAGGGTGGTGGCAAGCACCGCGTCCTGGGTGGCCACCACCACCGCGTCCTCGAGGCCCACCGCCGCGACCAGCGGTCCGTCGCTCCGGATGTACGAGTTGCGGACGTTCGTGGCGATCACGTCGCCGGCGATCACGTTGCCGTTACCGTCCTTCGCGCCCAGTTGCCACAGGGCCGCGAACGAGCCGACATCGCTCCAACCCATCTCGACGGGCACGAGCGCCGCGTTTTCGGTACGCTCCATGACGGCGTGGTCGATCGAGACGGATTCGCACGTTGAGAAGGCGTTTGCGTCGAGCGCGAGGCACTCGCCGTCGTCGCGGGCACCGCGGAACGCCGCGTCGGTGCCCAGCAGAATGGACTTTACGAGCTCGGCGATGAAGCTCTCGGCCGAGAACAGGAAGATGCCGCTGTTCCAGTGGAATCCGCCCTGGGCGAGCCAGCCTTCGGCCCTCGCGCGGTCCGGCTTTTCGACGAACCGTTTGACGCGGAAACAGCCCTTGGCGTCCGGCCACGCGGCGCCCGCCTCGATGTATCCGTAGCCGGTCTCCGGCCATGTCGGCGTGATCCCGAAGGTGACCAGCGCGCCGGCCCGGGCCGCCGGAACCGCCGTCTCCACTGCCCCGCGGAAGGCATGGGCGTCGTCGATCACGTGGTCGGCCGGCATCACCAGCATCAAAGGGTCGTCGTCGTTCCGGCTCAGGGTTCGCGCCGCCACGGCCGCGGCGGGCGCGGTGTTGCGGGCCATGGGCTCGAGCACGATCTTCGCAGGCTGAATCCCGACCTCGCGCATCTGCTCGGCGACGAGGAAGCGGTGTTCGGCGTTAGTCACGATCAGGGGCGCCGCGAACGGGGGGCCCAGAACCCGAAGCGCGGTCTCCTGGAGCATGCTGCGCTGGGTGTGCAGCGCGAGCAGCGTCTTGGGAAGAAACTCGCGCGACAGGGGCCAGAGCCTGACGCCCGCGCCGCCCGCGAGGATCACGGGGTGAATTGGCGGAACCGGCGGGTCGTGTTCGTTCGCTGTCACGTCACCCCTTTGCTAGCGCAAATTCGTGGCAACGCCAATGGGCGAACGCGGGATCCCCGGCGTCTTGAACGCCGCTTGACCCCGATCAACGACTCGCCCCATGTTTGAAACCCAGCGTGCGCTCCCGGCGCCGACTCTCCAACGCGGCCTTTGGTCGATGATCGTCGTATTCGGCTCGCTGATCGCCGATCTCGTCTTTCCGGTGGATTCGCTTCCCCGGTCCGGCGAGACCGTTGCCGCGCCGCGGGTCTTGGTGGTGCCGGGCGGCAAGGGCGCGAACCAGGCCGTCGCGGCCGCACGGACGGGAAGCCGGGTG
>JAKZXM010000239.1:0-3775 GCA_047514975.1 Rhodospirillales bacterium | reverse complement strand
GCTCGGCCGGGCGGCCGAAAAGCGCCTCGCGCGTCACATCGTCGTGGTCACCGGCGGCGGCTCGGGGATCGGCCGCGCCACGGCCGAAGCCTTTGCGGCCGAAGGCGCCGAGGTGGCGGTCCTCGACGTGGACGGCGCGGCGGCCGAGGCGAGCGCGGCGCGCCTCGGCGGGCTGGGGATCGCCTGCGACGTGACCGACGGGCGCGCCGTCAGCCGCGCGTTCGACCGGATTTCGGCCCGCTTCGGCGGATGCGACCTGGTGGTCTCGAACGCGGGCGCCGCCTGGCAGGGCGAGATCGGCACCGTCGGCGACGCGGTCTTGCGAAAAAGCTTCGAGCTCAACTTCTTCGCCCACCAGCGGGTCGCCCAGAACGCGGTCCGGGTGATGCGCGCGCAACGGCTCGGCGGGTGCCTGCTGTTCAACATCTCGAAGCAGGCGCTGAATCCGGGGCCCGACTTCGGGCCCTACGGCATCGCCAAGGCGGCAACGCTGGCGCTGGTGCGCCAGTACGCCGTCGATCACGGCAAGGATCGAATCCGCGCCAACGGGCTCAACGCCGATCGCGTCCGAACCGGGCTCATGGATCGGCGCATGATCGCGCGCCGAGCAAAGGCCCGCGGCGTCAGCGGAGCGGCGTACATGGCCGGCAATCTGCTCGGCCGCGAGGTGACGACCGAGGACGTGGCGCGGGCCTTCGTCGAGCTTTCGCTCGCCGCCGCGACCACGGGCGCCGTCATCACGGTCGACGGCGGCAACATCGCCGCCGCGCCGCGTTAGCACGGAATCCGTTGAGTCGGCTCCGCGAATCCACCTGAGTGGACAAAGGTCGCGTTGGCGAAAAAGGCTTGACCGTCGAAGGCCCGCGCGCCTCTTATGGCGCACGCGCCGAAGAACGCCTAGAGGGATGAATGGCGAAGGAAGAACTGATCGAATTCAACGGCACCGTGGCCGAGCTTCTGCCGAACGCCATGTTCCGGGTGAAGCTGGAGAACGACCACGAAATCCTGGCCCATACGGCCGGAAAGATGCGCAAGCATCGGATTCGCGTACTGGTCGGTGACCGTGTCACGGTCGAAATGACGCCCTACGATCTCACCAAGGGTCGAATCACGTTTCGCTTCAAGTGACGGCGCAGCGGCCCGGAGGTATCCGGATGCCCGCGGACGACCCCGACATTTCCGCACTCGTCCTCGCTTCGCGCTCGCCCAGGCGCTTGGCCCTTCTCGCGCAGATCGCGATCACGCCCGCGCGCGTCGTGCCGGCCGACGTGGACGAGGGGCCGCGCGGGCGCGAGACGCCCGCCCAGCACGCGCTCAGGCTCGCCGAAGCGAAGGCGCGCCGGGCGGTCGCGCTGGTGGGCGGCGCCGGCGGCGTTGCCGAAACCCTGGTGCTCGGCGCCGATACGGTGGTCGCCTGCGGCCGCCGGATGCTGCCCAAGGCCGATGACGAGGCCCAGGCGCGCGCCTGCCTTTCGCTCGTTTCCGGGCGCCGCCATCGGGTCCTGGGCGGGATCTGCGTTATTACCCCCGACGGCCGCGCCCATCGACGGCTCGTGGCGACCAGGGTCGCTTTCAAGCGCCTCGAGGCGCCGGAGATCGAGCGCTATCTCGCGAGCGGTGAGTGGCGCGGAAAGGCCGGCGCCTACGCCATCCAGGGCCGGGCCGCGGCGTTCGTCGCCCGCGTCAACGGGTCGTACTCGAACGTGGTGGGCTTGCCTTTGTTCGAAACCGCTGCTTTGCTTAGGGGTCTCGGACTCCGAACGTGAACCGATCCGAAAAACGTGACGATCGATGCAATCCTTGTCGATGTGAGCCCGGGCGAGACGCGAGTCGCGTTCATGGACGCGGGCCGCCTCGCCGAGCTGATGGTGGCGCGCGGCGACCATCGAGACCTGACCGGTAACATCTACCTCGGCCGCGTCGAGAAGACGCTTTCCGGAATCCAGGCCGCCTTCGTGGATATCGGCCTCGAGCGGTCCGGATTCCTCGCCGTGGCGGACGCGCGGCCCGCCGGAGAAGCGCCTGAGCCGAAAGCTCGCGACAGAATCACGGACCACGTCACGGAAGGGGACGCGGTGGTGGTTCAAGTGCTCAAGGAACCGGTGCCGGGAAAGGGCGCGCGCCTGACCATGCGGCCCACGCTGGCGGGGCGCACTCTCGTTCTGACCCCCGGACATCCCGGCGTGCGGGTCTCGCGCCGAATCGACGCGAGCGCCGAGTGCGACCGGCTCGCCGAATCGATCGCCGAGCTGGCCGAGGAGGGCGAGGGCTACATCCTCAGAACCGCCGCCGCCGGCGTGGGGCGCGACGCCTTCGTGCGCGACATCGAATATCTGCGCGATCGCTGGCAACGGGTGGTCGGCGCGCGCGCCCAGGCGACGACGCCGGCCCGGATTCACGAGGAGGCGGATCCCGTGATCCGCACATTGCGCGATTCGGCCGGGCCCGGGGTCGCGCGCGTGGTGTTCGACGACGCGGCCAAGCTCGAGGATGCGCGGGCGTTCTGCCGGCGGCTCGCGCCCGAGCTCACGGAAAGATTGGAGCTTCACTCCGAGGACGTGCCGCTGTTCCGCGCCCACGGCGTGGAAGAACAGATCGACGAGGCGTTGGCGGCGGCGGTCGATCTTCCGTCCGGTGGCACCATCATCTTGGACGAAACCGCAGCACTCACCGCGATCGACGTCAACACCGGCGGCCATTCGGCCGCGGGCGGCTTCGAGGAGACGGCACTCGGCACCAATTTCGAGGCCGCGGACGAGATCGCCCGCCAAATTCGCTTGCGCAACCTAGCCGGCCTGGTGGTCGTCGACTTTGTTCCCATGCGCCGCTACGAGAACGGCGCCGCGGTGCTCGAGCGCCTTCGCGGCGCGGTCGCCGACGACCCCTGCCCGACCCGGGTCGCCGGGTTCACCCGCCTCGGGCTGGTGGAACTCACGCGTGAGAGGCGCCGGACGTCGCTAACCCACCTTTTCACCCGGGCGTGTCCCGCGTGCGAAGGAAGGGGGCGGATCACGTCCGTGAAGGCGCTGGCGTACGACGTGCTGCGCCGGGTGTCGGCCGAAGCGCGCGCCCAGCCGGGTGCGGCGATCGTGGTGCGGGCGCATCCGCAGATCGTCGATTCGCTTCGCGGGCCCGGCGCAAACGCGCTCGACCAGACGGAAGGCCGCATCGGCGCCCGGCTCGAGCTCGTGGCCGATCCCGAACTCGCCCCCGACCGCTTCGAGGTCGCGGCAACGCGGATGGGCCGAGGCCCGCTGCGCGATGTCTGAAGGCGACGGAACCGGCCGGAAAGACGAGGCCGCACCGCCGGCGCCCCGGCGCTGTCCCGTTTGCGGACGGCCCGAGACAGCGCGCACCCGCCCCTTCTGCTCGCGCCGGTGCGCGAACGTCGACTTGGGGCGCTGGCTCAAGGGCCTTTACAGGATTCCCGATTCCCGGGCGAATGACGAGGACGAATAGCGCATTGTCCGTTTAGTCGGCTCCTTCCCGCACCCCCGCCCGGCCGCCCCAAGCATACCATTCCGTGGGTGGCCGGGCGGGGGTGCGGGCTGGAGCGATTCCACGTGAGTGGATACCGCACGAGACCCCAGACGCGGGCGGCGGTGCCTCGCTTCGCGCTCAGCCCGTCTCGGGCTCGGCCGTCTCACCGGACTTTGCCGCTTCTTGGCGCCTGGCGGCGACGTTCTGGGCGAGCCGGACAATCTCGAGAAACGCCGCTGTCGGGACCACCAGGCGGTGGGTGACGGTGCGCACCTCGGCGCCGTCGTTCGAATCG
>JAKZXM010000238.1:0-5076 GCA_047514975.1 Rhodospirillales bacterium | reverse complement strand
TGTTGTCCTTGATCACCTCGGTGAGATGGGTCGTGATCACGGTGCCGGCGTCGACGACGGTGTAGCCGCGGAACATGGCCTCTTCGCGGTTGGTGGCGTCGATCCAGGTGGCGGGCAGGCCGAAGGTGGGTTCTTGGGCCTTCTCGCCCTGCAGCGTGATCTCTTCGCCGCGCGGATCCATCACCAACAACATGTTGGGCCTCAAGTCCCCGCGGCCGCCCTCGATCTCCTTGATCCGGATGACGTAGGCGTTGGCCGAAAGCTGCATATTGTCCTGGATGCGGACCGACGGCATGACGAAGCCCATGTCCGACGCCAATTGCCTCCTCAACGCCCTGATCTGGTCGGTCAGGCGCTGGCCGTCGCCGGCGCCGTTGATCAGCGACAGCAGCCCGTAGCCGAGCTCGAGGCGGACGTTGTCGATCCGCAGCGCGGTCGCGATCGGCTCTTCCGCCAAGGGGGCCGCATCGAGCGCCTCCTCCTCGGCGCGGCGTGTCTCATCGACAAGGATGCGCTCCTGATCGCGGTTGACGAAGAACGCCGCGCCCCCCGTCAACGAAGCCAGGATCAAGAACGGCGCCATGGGAATGCCCGGCAGCACGGCGATGAGAAGGAACGAGCACAGCCCCAGGGCCTTGGGGTGGCCGCCGAGCTGGCTGAACAGGGCCTTCTCGGTGGCGCCCCGGATGCCGGCCTTGGTCACCACCATGCCGGCGGCGGTCGACACGATCAGGGCGGGGATCTGTGTCACCAGGCCGTCGCCGATCCTCAGCCGCGTATAGGTATCGCCGGCCTCGGCGAACGTAAGGTCCTGTTGAACGACGCCGATGATGATCCCGGCGACGATGTTGATGAAGGTGATCAAAAGCCCGGCGATCACGTCGCCGCGCACGAACTTCGCGGCGCCGTCCATCGCGCCGAAGAAGTTGCTCTCGTCCTCGAGCTCCTGGCGCTGGGCGCGCGCCGCGTTCTCGTCGATCAGGCCCGACGACAGATCCGCGTCGACCGCCATCTGCTTGCCCGGCATGGCGTCCAAGGTAAAGCGCGCCGACACCTCGGCGATACGGCTCGCGCCCTTGGTGATGACGACGAAGTTCACGATCACCAAGATTCCGAACACGATGATTCCGATGACGAAGTTGCCGCTCATGACGAAACCGCCGAACGCCTCGATGACTTGGCCGGCGGCGTCTGTGCCCTCGTGCCCGTGGGCGAGGATGAGGCGCGTCGAGGCGAGGTTCAACGACAGCCGCACCATGGTGGCGAGCAAAAGCACCGTCGGAAAAGCGGTGAATTCGAGCGGTTTTTCTATGAACAGCGCCGTCATCAGGATGAGGACGGAGAACGTGATCGAGAACGCGAGGCTCATGTCGAGGAGCCATCGCGGCATGGGCAGGATCAGCACCACGAGAATCGCCACGACGCCGAGCGCCATGGCCAAGTCCGGGCGCCGCAGCTTCTCGAGGGACTGGAGATTCAGTTGCGGGGCCGCCGGTTCGCCCGGCGCGCTCTCTCGCGTCGCCTCGGCCATCTGTTTTCCTCGTCCTCCGCCGGGGTCCGGTTATGCGTTGGGCCGCGCGCCTTCGCCCGGGGTCGGCACGGCGAAGCCCAATTCGGTGTACTGCTTCAGCTTATTGCGGAGCGTCCGGATCGAGATGCCGAGGATGTTGGCGGCATGGGTCCGGTTGCCCAAACAGTGCTGCAGCGTGTCGATGATCAGCTCGCGCTCCACCTCGGCGACGGTGCGCCCCACGCGCTCCTTGCCCTCCGCGTCCGACGCGCCCGCGGCCGGGCTCGCACCGAGCCCCGAAAGTTGGATCCCATCGGCTCCGATCTCATCTTCGGTCGAGAGCAGAAGCGCGCGGTGGATGGCGTTCTCGAGCTCGCGCACATTGCCCGGCCACGAATAGGCCCGAAGCTTGTTCCGGGCGCCGTCGGAAAGCGTGGCCTGGGGCATGTCGTTGGCCTCGGCGTGCTTGATCACGAAGTGCTCGGCGAGCGTCTCGATGTCGCCCGGCCGCTCGCGCAGCGGCGGCAGCCGCAATGGGATCACGTTGAGGCGGAAGTACAGGTCCTCACGGAACGCTCCCTTGGCAACCTCGTCGGGTAGGTTTCGGTTGGAGGTGGCGACGATGCGGACATCGACCTTCACGGGCCGCGAGCCTCCCAGGCGGTCGATCTCGGATTCCTGAACGAAACGCAAGAGCTTGGCCTGGAGGCTGGGGTCCATCTCGCTGACCTCGTCGAGCAGCAGGGTGCCGCCGTTCGCTTCCTCGAACTTCCCGATCCGGCGCGCGACCGCGCCGGTGAAAGCGCCCTTCTCGTGGCCGAAGAGCTCGGATTCCAAGAGGTTCTCGGGGATGGCCGCGCAATTGACGGCGACGAAACGCTTGGCCGCCCGGCGGCTATTGTTGTGAACGAAGTGCGCCAGCAGCTCCTTGCCGGTTCCCGATTCGCCGGTGATCAGCACGCTCGCGTTGCTGGGGGCGATCTTTTTCGCGGTCTCCAGGACCTTGCCGAAGGCGGGATCGCGGAAGACGATGGTGTTGTCGTCCTCGGCCACCGCGGCCAGCACGGCGGCGATCAACTCGGCGCTGGGGGGAAGGGGGATGTATTCCTTCGCGCCCGCCTTGATGGCGCGTACGGCGGCCTCGGCGTCGGTCCCGATCCCGCACGCGACCACCGGAATCGCCATGCGTTCGTCCTTGAGGCTCGCCATCAGGCCCGGCAGGTCCTGGGTGACGTGGACCAGCACGAGATCGGCGCCCTTTCCCAACCGCAGGTGCTGGAGGCCGGTCGCGACGTCGTCGGCCTGCGAAACCGTTGCCCCGCGCTCCATCGCGATCTTGCTCGCGGCGCCGATTTGGCCGTCCAGGGACCTGATGATGAGAACGCGCATGATCTTCGTCTCCCGAGCGCTGCCGTCAGTCGAAGTACTGAACCCGCTTGGCGGGCGGCAGCACGCTGTTCAAAAGCATCTCAAGGCGTCGCGGGTTTTCCTGGCGCCCCACGGATGCCGCGCCCATGACGTAGACGCTGTTCACCAACGCCTCCTCGGCGGAATTTCGCTCGAGCTTCGATGCGAGCGGTGAGAAGAACATGTTGGCGAGCACCGCCCCATAGAAGGTGGTAAGCAGCGCCACCGCCATGGCCGGCCCGATGGTGGACGGGTCGTCCAGGCTGCCCAGCATCTGGACGAGGCCGATGAGGGTGCCGATCAGGCCCATCGCCGGCGCGAACTCGGCGGCCTTGCGGAGCACGCTCGCGCTCTTCATGTGGCGCTGCACGGTTGCGTAAAGGTCGCGCTTCAGAATCGTCTCCACCTCCTCGCCAGGGGTGCCGTCGACCACCATCGACATGCCCTTGTGGAGGAACGGCTCCATGCGGGCCGATTCGAGAACGGCCTGGATCGAGAGAACCCCTTGACGGCGGGCCGTCTCGGCGATCTGCAATACGTGAATCGCGGCATCGGACGGATCGCGCGTCGTTCGGAACAACGTCTTCGTCATCACCCGCGCCGTGCGGCCGATCTCGACCAGCGAGAAGCAGGCGGTGGTGACCGCAAGGGTGCCGCCGATGACGATAAGGATGGACGGAATGTTGATGAACGATCCGGGCGAGCCCCCGAGCACGATCGCCGTCGTGATAAGCCCGAAACCGCACACGAGCCCGATGACTGTCGCGAGGTCCAGCGACGACCTCGCCGAGCTCACGCGCGCGCTTGCACCACTCTCTGCCATGGGTCCCTCTCCACCATGGATTTCGCCTAACCCCTGTCGGTCTTGATGATCTCCGTCATCGTGACACCCAGACGGTCCTCCACGACCACGACTTCGCCGCGGGCGACCAGACGATTGTTGACGTAAATGTCGATGGCCTCGCCCACCTTGCGGTCCAACTCCACGACCGCGCCGCGACCGAGCTTCAAGAGCTGGCTCACCTGCATGGTGGCCTTGCCCAACACCGCCGAGACCTGGACGGGGATATCGAAGACCGCCTCCAGGTCCCTGGAGCTCTGGGGAAGGCCCGCCTCCTCCGCGACCTCGCGCCCCGAGGGCGGCTGCGGCGCATCGACGCCTTCCTCCTCGCTAAGCTCCACCAGATTGAGTTCGCCTTTGTCAGCCATGATCGTCTCCATCGTTCCCGTGCTCGCGATCCGCCGCGGCCGGCTCGGACGCGTCCTCGGCCGAATCCTGGTCGCCTTCGGCGGCCGGTTCAGACGCGTCGCCGGCCGAATCCTGGTCGTCTTGCGCGGGCTCGGGTGCCTGCGGGGCCGGCTCGACGGGCGACGCTTGCGCGAACGCGTCGACGGCATCGTCACGCACTCCGGCATCGGTCGCGATTTCCGCGCCGGATTCGCTCGATCCCTCGTCCGGCGCCGGCGCGTCGGCGAAGACCGGATCTTCGGGGGCGGGCGTATGGGTCGCCTCTCGGCGCTGCGGCTCGTCGGCGCCGAGGTTGTTTTTGATGATCTCGTCAATTTCCTGCCAGAGCGCGTTGGTGTCGCGCTCGGCGCCACCGTCTTTCCATTCGATCCGACAGTCGCCATCCTGAAGATTCGGATCTCCGGCGACGACGAGCTCGCCCGCGAAGTCGGTTTCGGAACGCAGCACCGCGATCCTCGCCGACAAGTCGTCCGTCAACGAGTCGTTCACGTGGACCACGATTCGCGGCACGGCCATCGTCCGATCCATCGACGTCCGCACGATCGCCTCCACCTCGCCCAGTTGGTTGCGGCGGTCGAGGTCGGGAAACAGCTTGCGCGCGATCGCCGCCGCGACCGCGATGGCGCCGCGGACCGTTTCCGCGTTGGCTTGCTCGTGGATGCGGAACACTTCCGACAGGCGCTCTCCGATGACGTTGAGCGCATCGGCGGCACGGATTTCCGCCGCGTCCACGGATTCGCGCAACGCCTCCGCGCGGCCGCGCGCGAATCCTTAGAGCCGATCCAGGAAGTTGTTGAATCGGATGAATCGTTTGTGATTCATTGTCGGGCACCCGAAACATTCTGGAGGGGTGCGCGATGTGGACGCCTGAACACCGGCAAGCCGCCGCCCGCCGCGGCTTGCGTTACCC
>JAKZXM010000237.1:0-4204 GCA_047514975.1 Rhodospirillales bacterium | reverse complement strand
CACAGATGTTTTCGGAACGATCGCCGGTCGCCGGACGGGCCGAACCCGGTTTTTTTGTTTCGGACCCGAAACGAAATTCCGGGATCGGGTGCGTTTTTGCGACGTGCCGGGCCGGCGCGCCAGAGAAGCAGCTAATCGTCGGCGCAGGGTTCCGTTTCGATCTGAACCGTCGAGTGTGAAATCCCGTAGGTTTCGGACAGGAACGCCTTGATCTGGGCGAGGGCGCGGGCGTGCTCCGACGGCTCGGGCACGGTCGCGTGCAAGGTGATGAGGGGCCGCTCGTGGGTCAGCGACCAGGCGTGGACGTGATGGACGTCGGCGAGGGTGGGCACGGCCTGCGTCAGCTCGCTGCGAAGCGTCGCGACGTCCAGCCGTTCCGGCGTTCCTTCGAGCAACACGTGGACGGCCTTTGAGAGCAAAACCCAGGCGCTTCTGAGAATGAGAAGCGCGACCACGACGGACAGCAAAGGATCGACCGGCATCCACCCCGTCCACAGGATGACGACCGCCGCCACGATGGCGACGACGGAGCCGAGCAAGTCCCCGATCACGTGAAGCAGCGCGCCCTGGATATTGAGGTTGTCGTGATCGCCGTGGCGCAGGCTCGCCAACACCACGCCGTTGACCGCGAGGCCCGCGATCGCGATCGCCAGCATCGGTCCGCCCAGGACCTCGACGGGCGCGAACAGGCGGCGGACCGCCTCGAGCACGATCCAGCCGACCATGGCGATCAGCAGAGCCCCGTTCGCCAGGGCGGCGAGCACCTGGACCCGATGATAGCCGTAGCTGCGGCGCGCGTCGCGCGGCCTTCGGGCGATGCGAATCGCCATCCAGGCGAGCCCGAGGGCCGCGCAATCGGCGAGCATGTGAGCGGCGTCGGCGATCAGCGCCAGGGAGCCGGCATAGAGCCCGCCCGCCGCCTCGGCGATCATGAAGGCGCCGGTCAGCACCATCGCCCGGAAGAGACGCTTCTCGTCGGCGGTGCCGGAAGAGGGCGCCAAGGACCGTGCCTGTCGCATGTCAGGTTTCACGCGCTGCCGTCTCGCTTCGCTGTTTCGCACGAAGGCGGACGTGACGCAAATCGTGGGCGGCGGAGCCCCAGGATACCTAGACCAGATCGTGGTCGGTCGGAATCGCTTAACAGCGATCCGCCGACCACGTGAATCTGGTCTATCGTATTGAAATAGACGGATTCACGCGGTTGATTAGAGCCGCATCGTGGTTCCAATCAACCGCGATCCGCTCTAGGCGTCCGGAAACCCGCTAGAGTGGCGCCGCTCCGCCCTTCGGATCGCGACGACGGGGCTTGAGATGGCGAAGCAGGGAACGGACCCATGACGACGGCCTTCCGTCTCGGCCCGTTCGCGGCCCTCGCGCGGCCGAGTACGCAGAGAGCGATGGCGCTGGTCGCGACCGGGGCGTTCCTGGGCTCGGCGGTGAATGCCTGCATCCGCCATATCGCCGGCGAGATGCACCCGTTCGAGATCACCTTCTTCCGCTTCTTGTTCGGCTTTCTGGTGCTGGCGCCGTTTTTTGTGCGCCGCGGTTGGGCGCCGTTCCGGACCCGGCGGCTGCCGCTTCATTGCGTCCGCGCGGCCATCCACGCGCTTTCCATGATCCTTCTGGTCACGGGCATCACCCTGACGCCGATCGCCAAGGTCGCGGCGCTGGTGTTCACTTCGCCGCTGTTCATCACCGTGATGGCGGTGTTCGCGCTCGGCGAGGTGTTGCGCGCGCGGCGCATCTCGGCGCTGCTCTTCGGGTTCGCGGGGACGCTGGTCATCGTGCGGCCGGGCATCGCCACCCTCGACTTGGGTGCGTTGATCATCCTCGGCGCGTCGGTGAGCTTTGCCATCATCATGATCCTGCTCAAGGTGCTGGCGCGCACCGAATCGCCGGTGACCATCACCGCCTACACCGCCCTGGTCTCGATCGTGATCACCGGCGTCGTCGCCATTCCGGTCTGGCAGGCGCCGAGCCCGGCACACCTCGGCTGGCTGGCGCTCGCCGGGCTGTGCGGCAGCCTCAACCACTTGTGCCAGGCGCAGGCCCTCAAGGAGGCCGACGTGACGGCCGTCCTTCCGGTCAGCTACACCATGTTGATCTTCTCGGCGATCCTCGGTTACGCGTTCTTCGCCGAGGTGCCGGACGTCTGGACCTGGGTGGGCGGCACCATGATCTTCGCCTCGGCGCTCTACATCGCCGACCGCGAGAGACGGCTCCGGCAATCCGCGTGATCTGCGCGCGCCGGCGCGGGAAAGAGCGAATCGCAGTCGATTGCAACCGCGTTGCGGTTGCAATCGACTGCGTGAATCCGCTCGATTTCAAAATGACCGACCAGATTCACGTGGTCGGCAGATCGCGCCTACGCGATTGCGCCCGACCACGATCCGGTCTGGGGACGCCGGCTCAGCGAACGTAGGACGCGCCGTTGATGTCGATGGCGGCGCCGGTTGCGTGGCGCGCGCGCCCGGTGGCGAGGAACGCCGCGACGTTCGCCACGTCCTCGGGCGCCGCCATCTCGCCCAGCGGAATCTCGCCCAACACCGCGTCAACGCCCTCGCGGGCGATGAAGTCGTCCACCATCTCGGTGCCGACGAAACCGGGCGCGATCACGTACGCCAGCACGCCTTCGGCGGCGAACCCGCGGGCGATGCTGCGCGTCAACGCCACGAGGCCGGCCTTGGACGCGGCGTAGTGCATGTAGTCCGGGGTATCCCCGCGAAAGGCGGCGCGGCTCGCGATGTTGATGAGGATGCCGCCGCCGCGGCCTCGGAAGTGGCTGACGGCCGCCCGACACAAATCGGCTGGCGCCAACAGGTTGATCTGCAAGGTGCGTTGCCAGGCTTGGCGCCACGTCTCGGCGTCGTCCTCGATGCCGACCGGCTCGAAGATCCCGGCGTTGTTGATCAGTACGTCGAGATGCCCCTTCCAGGCGACGGCCTCGTTCCAGAGCGCCCGCGCGGCCGGCGGATCCTCGAGCGCGGCGGCGGCGAGGTGGCAGCGCTCCGGCCCAGCCTCGCGGACGACGGCCTCGGCACGCTCGCGGTTGCGGCCGTAGTGGACGACGACATCGGCCTCGGCCTGAGCGAGCGCGCGAACGATGGCGGCGCCGATTCCCCTCGATCCGCCGGTGACGAGCGCCACCTTTCCCCGAAGCTCGGTCATGGTCCAACGTTAACCCGCGCGCGCGGGCCGTTCACGGCGCCTTGGCCCGTTGGCCGGACACGAAAAAGCCGCCCGGCGCGACCGGCGCCGGGCGGCGGTTCGTTTTCGGCAACGAGATTACGGGAAATAGGGCGTCGGGACCACCGGGAACGCCGGAGGCGAGCCGAACCACTTCTCCCACAGCTCGTTGTGCCTGTTCTTGCTCTGGTGATCGTAAAGCCAGACGTTGAGCCACCGACGAAGCGAGTCGTTGCCGCGCCGGACCCCGATCCCCCAGTAGCCGAGATAGATGGTCTTCGGGACCACCCGCCACTTCACGTTGGGATAGTTCGGGGTGAACTTGAGCCAGTTGTCGATGATCGCGATGGTGCCGTCGGCGCGGCCCTGGGCGATGGCCCGGATGACGTCGGCGCCGGCGTCGAGAAGAAGCTCCTTGGATTTCGGAACGTTCTTGCGCGTCCACTGGGCGGGAACGGTGCCGCGCACGTTGGCCAAGGTGTATTTCGCGTCGTCGAGTTGCTGCCACTCGGTGATGTGGGCAAGCTTGTCGGTGGTCAGGATCACCTGCGATTCCGTATAGGTCGGAAGCGTGTAGTCGACCAGCTTGGCGCGCCGCGCGTTGCGCGTGAGTCCGCCCAAGCTGATGTCGATGCGATCGGCGACCAGGTTCGGAACCCGTTGCGCCGATTGCTGGCTGACGTACTCGGCCTTCACGCCCAAAGCCTCGGCGATCATGTTGCCGGTGTCGATGTCCATCCCCTCGAACTCGTTCTTGGTATTGTATTCGCTGAGCCCCGGCAGGTTCGGATGAATGCCGATCCGGATGGTGCCATCCTTGAGGATGTCGTCCAAGGACCGGGCGTCCGCTTGGCCGGGCAAGGCAAGAGCCACGAGGGCGAAGGCGAGCAGCCCCGCCCGGAAGACAGTCTTGATCATGGAAAATCCCTCCCAGTAGAAAACCAAATACCGACGCCGTTCAGGGGAATTCCCTTCGCGGGCCGGCGTATTGCAGCGCGCGGCCCGGATCGAGCGGTCG
>JAKZXM010000236.1:0-3003 GCA_047514975.1 Rhodospirillales bacterium | reverse complement strand
GTAGGCCTTGAAAGTGGCGCCGTCGTCCCGGATCAGCCCGTCGAGCTGGCGCGCCGCGCGCCCGCCCGTCACCGCCCGATCCACGTGCGGGTATGTCCGGTAGCCGACGAGTCCGTCGGCCAGCGCCATCATCTCGGGCGTCACGTTGGCGTGGTAGTCGAGCGAGACGGCGATCGGCACGCCGGTCCCGACGACGTCGCGGACGCGGCGCAACAGCTCGCCCTCGCCGTCCTCGAAGTCTTCGGCCACCATGGCGCCGTGCAAATCGAGATAGACGGCGTCGATGCGTCCGGCGCCGCGAACGTCCTCGATCATCATCCCCGCCACCGTCTCGTAGGCGCGTCGAGTCACCTGCGCCGACGGCATGGTGCCGGCCAGCAGCAGCGGAACCATCTCGTGGCCGCGCCCGCGCGCTTCGTCGACGAAGCCCGCGATCGGGATATTGGCGCCGCCGATGATCTCCAAGAGCGCCGGCCCCCGCGTCAAGGGCGGAAGCGGCCCGCCTCCCTTTTCGAAATCCTCGAGATCCGCCTTCGCTTTCGCGAAGGTATTGGTCTCGTGCTGGAATCCGCCGACGGCGATCCGTGCCATTCCTCCCTCCCCCTATCCGTTTCCCGGAACCCCGGATCGTCGATGCGAAACGTGTCCCGGACCGCCGATGGTGATCCAATCGCGGCGCGCGCGCAATCGGCGGCTAGCGTCGAAGCCGCGGATTGAGAACGTCGCGAGCGTGATCGCCCATCAGATTGATGCTCAGGATCAGGATAACGAGCGCGATGCCCGGATAGATGCTGATCCAGTACCGCCCGCTCAGCATGTAGTCGAAGCCGTTGGCGATCAGCAGGCCCAACGACGGTTCGGTGGGCGGTAGTCCGATCCCGAGGAACGACAGCGTCGCCTCGAGCGAGATTGCGTTCGCCACCTGGACGGTCCCGATGACGATCAGCGGTGGCAGGCAGTTCGGGAGCAGGTGGCGGAACACGATCCGGCGGTGGCCGAGCGACAGACACTGTGCCGCCTCCATATACTCGCGGCTTCGCTCGACCAGCGCGCTCGCGCGAACGGTCCGCGCATAGTAGGCCCACTGGACGACCACGAGGGCGAAGATGATCTTGTCCACGCCTTGGCCCAGAGCCGCCAACAGCATCAGCGCCACCAGGATCGGTGGGAAGCTGAGTTGCAGATCGACCGCCCGCATGATCACGGAATCCGTCCAACCGCCGAAGTAGGCGGCCGCGAGTCCAACGCACATCCCGAAGATCAACGCGATCAGCCCGCTCAGCGCGCCGACCACCAGACTGGTCCGAAGCCCGTAGAAGATCGCGCTCAACATGTCGCGCCCGGCGCCGTCGGTTCCGAGCCAGAACGTGACGCCCGCCTCACCCTTCGAGCCGGGCGGAAGCCGGTTGTCGAGGACGCTGACTTTTTGCAGGTCGTACGGGTCGGTCGGCGAAACCATCGGCGCGAACACCGCGACCAGGGCGAAGGCCAAGAAGAGAAAAAACGCGACGACCGCAATCCGGTTCTCGGCGAATTCGGAGACGAACCGGCGGACGGGGCTTTCGACGCCGTCCGTCTCCGGCGGCGCCAGCGCGACCTCGGCGACGGCCGTGTTCATGCCACCGTCCTTTGCAGGCGGACCCGCGGATCGAGCACCGAATACAGGATGTCGACGGCGAGGTTGATGAGGACGACGAGAAAGACGATCAGTATCAGGTAGGCGACGATCACGGGCCGGTCGAGGATGCCGATTGAATCGATCAAGAGCTTCCCCATCCCGGGCCAAGCGAACACGGTTTCGGTGACCACCGCGAACGCGATCAGGCCGCCGAGCTCGAGCCCCAGGACCGTGATCACGGGAATGAGGATGTTCTTCAGTACGTGGACGAAGACGATGCGCCGCGCGGAAACGCCCTTGGCGTGGGCGAATTTGACGTAGTCCATCAGCAGCGTCTCGCGCGTGCCGGATCGCGTGAGCCGGATGACCAGGGCGGTGAAGAACAACGAAAGCGTGGTCGCCGGCATGACCAGGTGCGTCAAGCCGTCGAGGGTCAGGACGCTAAGCCGCAACCCGAGGACGGCGACGGTCTCGCCGCGGCCGCTGCTGGGCAACCAATCGAGATCGACCGCGAAGAACAGAATGAAAAGGAGCCCGATCCAAAACGTCGGCAGGCTGAAGCCGAGGATCGAGCCGCTCATGATGACCCGTCCGCTCCACGACTTGGGCTTCAGGCCGGCCCAGACGCCGAGCGGAATGCCGAACAGAACCGTGATCGCGATCGCCGAGCCGGCGAGCTCGAGCGTCGCGGGCATGCGCTCGAGGATCACCTGCACAGCGGGCGTCTTGGAGACGAAGGAATCGCCGAGATTGCCGTGAACGACGTTTCCCAGGAAGACCAGGAACTGTTGGTGAAGCGGCAGATGCATGCCCAGCGCCTTCTTGGCCTTGCTCAGGCACGCCAGAGTGCACTGCGGATCGACGAGCAGGTCGACGGGATCACCGATGATGTTGACGCCGAAAAAGACGATCAGCGTCATGATGAACATCACCAGCACGCTTTGCATCAATCTTCGGATGACGAAGGCGGTCATTCGATCCCTCCTTCCCGTTCGGCCGTTCGGGGCGCGCTCGAATACTTGCCCATGGGCCCGCGCCGCGCAACCGAGGCGCGTCGCGGACCGTTGACGGGACACGCGCGCACCCCATAGGATTGGCGCTTCTATCGTAAAAACTATCGCCGCGCGGAATCTCTTTCGCGAACGACCAACGGGACTCGTGACGGGAAGGTGCCCATGGGTCGCCCGTCTCGAAGGACCCATTTAGCGCTCGGGCACGCATCGCCGCGCCCGAAGACCAAGGAGGAATCGAATGAGAAAGTTTCACGTGCTGTTGCTGGGTACGGCCGCGGCCGCGTTGGTGGGCGGCGCGGCTTGGTCGGCAGACCTGAACATCGGGGTTCAGACGGAACCGTCCGCCATCGACCCCCACTTCCACAACAATCC
>JAKZXM010000235.1:0-3335 GCA_047514975.1 Rhodospirillales bacterium | reverse complement strand
CGATACAACCGGCGCTACCAGCTCAACACCATGATCCCGCGCTTCGTTCACAGCGCCGCACGAACCCAACCCATCCCATACCGGGCGCTCATCGCTGGATGACTTTCATGGATAAGCAGGATGAATTTTTCCGATTTCGGCCTTAGCGACCAGGTGCTGCGCGCGGTCGGCGACGCCGGCTACACCGTGCCGACGCCGGTCCAGGAGCAGGCGATCCCGTACATCCTGATGGGACGCGACATCATGGCGTGCGCCCAGACGGGCACCGGCAAGACCGCTTCGTTCACTTTGCCGATTATCGACATCCTGGAGGCCGGACGGAGCAAGGCGCGCATGCCCCGCTCGCTGATCCTCGAGCCGACCCGCGAGCTCGCCGCGCAGGTTGCGGAGGATTTCGAGGACTACGGGAAATACAACAAGCTGGTCAAAGGGGTGATCGTCGGCGGCGAATCGCTCGCCGATCAGTTGCGCGCCATCGAGCGCGGCGTCGACGTCCTGATCGCGACGCCGGGACGGCTTCTCGACGTGTTCGAACGGGGCGGCGTGCTGTTGGCGGACGTCAAGATTTTGGTGATCGACGAGGCCGACCGGATGCTCGACATGGGCTTCATCCCGGACGTCGAGCGGATCGTCTCGCTTTTGCCCCGGATTCGCCAGACCCTACTTCTCTCGGCGACCATGCCCAGCGAAATCCGGCGCCTAGCGGACGCGTTTCTCATCCACCCGAAGACCATCACCGTCACGCCGTCGGCGACGCCCGCGGAAACCGTGGAGCAAGGCCTGCTCATGGTGAGGACGGACACCGCGAAGACGAAGACGCGTCCGAGCCCGCGCGGCGGCCACTTGAGCGGCCAAAGCGGCCACAAGGAAAAGCGCGCCGCGCTGCGGGCGTTGCTCACGCGTGAAGTCGTCACCAGCGCGCTGATTTTCTGCAATCGCAAGCGCGACGTCGGCGTGCTCTATCGCTCGCTCGTTCGCCACGGGTTCGACGCGGCCCAGCTCCACGGCGACATGGCGCAACCGGCGCGGACCGCGACTCTCAAGAGGTTCAAGAACGGCGACGTAAGGCTTCTCGTGTGCAGCGACGTGGCCGCGCGCGGCCTCGACATCGAGGGCATGAGCCACGTCTTCAACTTCGACGTTCCGACCCACGCCGAACACTATGTCCACCGGATCGGGCGCACCGGCCGTGCCGGGCGCGCGGGCCGGGCATTCACGATCGCGACGCCCGAGGACGCCAAGTACCTTTCGGCAATCACGGCGCTCATCGGCCGACCCATTCCGCCCGTGAGCGTCGAGGGCGAACTCGTGCACGAGCCCCGGCACGCCGCCGAGGCGGGCGACGAACCCGAACGCGACCACCCCGAACGCGACCGCCCCGAATCATCGCGCGGCAATCGCCGCGGGCGGCGCCGGAGCCAGCGCGCGGACGAGCCCCGCTCCGAGCGCCCGGCGCCCAGTCCGTCACAAAAACCGGCGCCGAGTCCTTCGCAAAAACCGGACACCGGCAAGCCTCGACGGCAGGGGCCCGTCGTCGGCATGGGCGAACATGTTCCCGCTTTCATGCGCCCGGCGCCCGCACACCAGCCGGAGGCTTCGGGGCGGCCCCGCAAAGGCGGTCGAAAGCGTCAGAGGTAGTAGGATCTCAGCGGGCCGAAACCGTTGAACCCGACGGAGGCGTAGCTCGTCGTGTAGGCCCCGGTTTTCATCAGCTGCACGCGGTCGCCGATCCCCAGGTCAAGCGGCAGCGTGTAGGCCGCCTCTTCGTACAAAATGTCGGCGCCGTCGCAAGTGGGGCCGGCGATCACCACCGGTCCCTCTGCGCCGCCGTCGCGGGGCGTTCGAATCGTGTACTTGATGGCCTCGTCCAGGGTTTCGGCGAGGCCGCCGAACGTACCGATGTCGAGAAAAACCCAGCGGACGGCGTCGTCGTACGCCTTGCGCGAGATCAGCACCACCTCGGCTTCGAGGACGCCCGCCTCGGCGGCGATGCAACGGCCCGGCTCGATGGTCATGGCGGGAAGCCGGTTGCCGAAGTGGCGGGTCATCGCCTTGATGATGGCGTCCGCGAAGGTCGCGAACCCGGGCACCGGCGCGACGCCTGGAAGCGACCGGTAACGCACCGGAAAGCCGCCTCCGAGATTGACCGTCTTGATCTCGATGCCGCGCTCGCGCAGATCCGAAAACACCATCGCCGTCCGGCCGATCGCGATCTCCCACTGGCCGGGATCGGTCTGTTGCGAGCCTACGTGAAACGAAAGGCCGTGGGCTTCGAGGCCGAGCTCCTGCGCCCGGACCATCAGATCGCGCGCCATGTCGAGCTCGCATCCGAACTTCTGCGACAGCGGCCAGTCCGCACCCTCGCCGGAGGTGAGGATCCGGCAATAGACCCTGGCGCCGGGCGCTGAGCGGGCAATCTTGTTCAGCTCTTCCGCGCTGTCGAACGCGAACACGCGCACGCCCTGGCCAAAGGCGCGCGCGATCTCGGCTTCCTTCTTGACGACGTTGCCGTAGGAGACCCGCTCGGGCGCCGAGCCGGCCGCAAGACATAGCTCGACCTCGGCCGCGCTCGCGGCATCGAAGCACGATCCAAGCTCGCAAAGCGTCTTCAGGATCTGCGGCGCCGGATTGGCCTTGACCGCGTAATGGATTTCGGCGAGCGGCAACATGCGGCGGATCTCGCCGTACTTGGCGGCCACGCGTTCCAGATCGACGACCAAAAAGGGCGTCGGGTATCGCCGTTCTTCAAGAAACCGCTCGATCTTCGGCGTCATCGACGATCGTCCCAGCCGAATCCCAAGGGAAACTGCGCGCTCGCACTCCTCCGGCCCCGAGTTATAGGCCGAATCGGCGGCGGCAAAACAGCGAATTTCCGCCCTCGGAACCGAAGGACTCGCGACCGGCTCGACCGGACGAAGCGTTAGATCAGACCGGCGAGCGGCGACGAGGGATCGGCGAAGCGCTTCTTCGCCATGCGCCCTGCGAGATAGGCGAGCCGACCCGATTCGACGGCCAGCCGCATGGCGCGGGCCATGCGGATAGGGTCCCTGGCCGCGGCGATGGCGGTGTTCATGAGAACCCCGTCGCAGCCGAGTTCCATGGCGACGGCGGCGTCCGAGGCGGTGCCGACGCCGGCGTCCACGAGCACCGGAACGCTCGCCCGTTCGACGATGAGGCGGATGTTGACCGGGTTCTGGATCCCCAAGCCGGATCCGATCGGCGCCGCCAAGGGCATGACGGCGATGCAGCCCAAGTCTTCGAGGCGCTTGGCGATGATGACGTCGTCCGAGCAGTAGACCATGACCTTGAACCCGTCGGCGATCAGCTCGCGCGCC
>JAKZXM010000234.1:0-2941 GCA_047514975.1 Rhodospirillales bacterium | reverse complement strand
GAAGTGGATCTCGTCTACGCGGCGCTCTTTCGCGAGGATTGGCTCGCGCGCCGGGGGCTGACCCTCACTCGACCAAGGACCAGTCGAACGCGGTCCCGCGCGCGACGTCGCGCTTCGCCTTCCGCCCGACGACGTCCCTGAGGTGCTTCGGCGCGAGGCCGAAACCCGGACGGATGGAGCGCACGTTGTCGGCGGTGAACACGTCGCCGCGGCGCACGTCCTCGACCACGTAAAGCGAGCGCCGGAATACGACGTTCGCGCGCTCGGACGCCTTGCGCTCGTAGCCCGCCTCTCCCAGCGCCTCCCATGCGATCCGGCATTCCCCGGCCAGCCGCCGAAGCTCGTCCGGCTCGAGCGAGAAGGCCGCGTCGGGGCCGCCGTCGGCGCGCCGCAAGGTTACGTGCTTTTCGATGAGACTGGCGCCGAGCGCCACGCCGGCGACCGAGACCGCCGTGCCCGGAGTGTGGTCCGAAAGCCCGACCACCGCCCCGAAACGCTCGCCGAGGTCTCGGATCGTTCGCAGATTGCTCTCGCCTGGCGGCGTCGGATAGCCGCTGACGCAATGGAGCACGATAAGCTGCTCGCAGCCCGCGCCACGCGCCGCCGACACGGCATCGCCGATCTCGCCGAGATCCGCCATCCCGGTGGACAGGATCACCGGCTTTCCGGTCGCGGCTGCGCGCGCGACGAGGCCGGTATCGACGATCTCGAACGAGGCAATCTTGAAGGCGGGCGCCGCCAGCGATTCGAGAAGCGCGACCGCGCTTTCATCGAAGGGCGCGCTGAAGACCGTGATCCCCAGCTCGCGGCCGTGTGCGAACAGGCGCTCGTGCCAGTCCCAGGGCGTGTGCGCCTCGTCATAGAGCTCGTGCAGCGTCCGTCCCGCCCAGAGCCCGTCTTCGATACGGAACTCGGGTCCGTCGTGGTCGATGGTGATGGTATCGGCGGTATAGGTCTGAAGCTTCACCGCGTCGGCGCCGGCGTTCTTCGCCGCCTCGACGAGCGCCAGGGCGCGCTCGATCCGGCCCTTGTGGTTTCCGGACAGCTCGGCGACCACGTAAGGCGGATGGCCGGGCCCAATGGCCCGGCCCGCGATGACCACCTCGTTCGCGCTCATCGCCCGCCTCGGCCGCGCCGCGCCCGGACGCGGCGGCCCAGCGCCTCGACGTCCGCGACCGGCGTTTCCCATCCATTCGGCAACGAGGGCATGAACGCTTCCTTGTCGCGGGCCCGATGATACGACCCCGCGCCGGTCTGGGATCGGGCCTCGCATCGCCCGTCCTTTATGTCGCGCCAGGTCGCGTCGAACAAGGCCTCGACGTCTTGGCGCAATTTCTCGTAGCTCGTTGCCAGGGTTTCGCCCGCGGCGAAGCGCACTTCCCGCTGGGCGAGAAGCGCGCCGGTATCCACACCCTCGTCGATCTCGTGGATCGTTACCCCCTTGGGCGTTGAGTCGAAGAAGCTCCAGAAATTGGGGTCGGCGCCGCGGTTCCAAGGAAGCAAGGAGATATGGAGGTTGACGATCCGACCCCCGCGTGCCGCGACCACGTCGCGCTTGAGGATCCGGCGGTAGCCGTAGCTCACGACCATGTCGATCGCGTTCGCGGCGAGGAACGCGGGATCGATCTCGCCTTCGTGGACCACGATCGTATCGTTTTCGCGTGCGAACGTGCCGGCGATCCGTTCGCCATGGGGCGAGAGCACCAGGACTCTCACGCCCCGCCCGCCGCCTCGGCAAAGCGCGTCAGTACGCGCAAGACCCTGTCCGCGCCGCGGCCGTCGCAGACCGCTGCGGCGGCGCGGGCCATCCGCAGCCGCGTCGTCGAGTCCGTTGCCAGACGGACGAGCGCCGCGCGGACCGCCTCGGGCGTCAGGCCGGCGCTTGGCCCAAGCGATTCGACCGCGCCCGCGCGGACCAGGGCGTCGGCAATCGGGCGCTGGTTCTCGGCCACCGTGACGGTGATGCTCGCAAGCCCCAGGCAACAGCGTTCCCACGCGGTCCCGCCCGCGGCTCCGATCGCAAGGTCGGCGGCGCACATGAGCGCCGCCATGTCACCCGCGTCCACGAGCACCCGGGTCGGCTGGGGCATCGCCCGCGCCCGGGCAAGCACGCGCCTCAGGTGTGGCGCCGAAGAGCCCAGCACCACGTCCACGGCAAGCACGAGCCTGCTCGCGGCGATGCCTTCGAGCACCGTTTCGGTGAGATTGCCGGGGTCGGTCACGCCAAAGGCCACCAACAGACGCCCGCAAGCGCGCTCGCGCCCGTCCAGCGCCGCCGTGCGCGCCGCGGCGAACGCGGAACGGAGCAACGCGTATCGCGGCCCGGTCAGAATCTCGCACCCTTCGGGCACGAGCGCAGCGTAATCTTCTGCGCTGCGCCCCAGGGTCGGGTCGAGAAGAACGTCGGCGTCGTGGCGGCGGTCGGCGAGATCGTCGATCACGAGGATGCGGCGCGCCCAAGGCCGGCACTCGGATTCGTACGCGACGTCGAGCCCGTAATGGTCGACCACCAAAAGCTCGCAGCCCTCGGGAAAAAGGGCGCGCAACGCCCGGGGCTCGAGCGCCGCCGCGGCCCCGAGCGGCGCCACACGAAAGCCCGAGCGCGAGAGCGCCGGCACGGCGATGGGCGTTTCCTCGCTGCAACCGAAAACGCAACGCCAACCGGCGTCGGCGAGAGACGCGGCCAGCGCGAGGTCGCGCATCACGTGCCCCCCGCCGATGAGCGCCGATGCGTCGGATCGAATGCAAGCTCGCACAACCCCAGTATTAGCCGAGCGAAGCGGCTCCGTGGGACGAATTCTTGCTGGATTCGGCGGCGGCCTCACGGGCCGTCCTGCCCTGCAAGAATTGCCGGGCGGCGGTGAAGCGCCGCCTGCGCGCCGGGGGAGGCGAATTCTTTTGCCGGTTTTTCAAGGACTTAGGCGCGCGCCACCGATTGGCC